>CADBML010000077.1 GCA_902795825.1 uncultured Bacteroidales bacterium | reverse complement strand
GAATATAATCCTGAATTTACGAAAGAGTTCATTATCGTTGCTGTTTAGTTTGACATCTCATTGAACGTGGAATTTAAAGAAAGCCCCTTATTGGTCAAGACGACCATTTGCGAAATTACTCATTTTTTTTGAGAAAATGCTCTTTGTCATGTTGTTTTCTCAATAAATTATTCTACATTTGTGAATTAAAACCATACACCCGAAAGATGACGATGAAAAAAATATTGATAATGTTGGCGTTTGTGGCCATGTTGGCGGTGACGATGTGGGGCGAAAAGCGCATATTCGTCATGAGCGACATCCACGTTATGGCTCCTGAACTTCTTGTGGAGGACGGCGAGGCGTTTCGACGCTATGTAGAGTCGGATCCTAAGCTTCTGCGACAAAGCGCAGAGGTGCTGCTCGCGCTGGCCGACACAATCCGGCGCTACGACCCCGACCTTATCATCATCCCTGGCGACCTCACGAAGGACGGGGAACTTGTGAGCCATCGCATGGTGGCCGAAGTGCTCGAAAAGCTTCGCGGAGAGGGCTACCCGACACTTCTCGTCCCCGGCAACCACGACATCGAGAACCCTCACGGCAAATATTTCAAAGGTGCGGCCACCGAGCCGGCGCAACGCACGTCGCCCGAGGCGTTTGCGGAAATCTATAGCAAGTTCGGCTACGACGACGCTTCGCAGCGCGATCCCGCTTCGCTCTCGTGGGCGAAAGAGCCGTTCGAAGGCCTCGTCGTTATCGGCCTCGACTCAAATTGGTACTACAAAAACCAATATGTGGAGCGCGGTGACCCCGCCGACGTCAACCAGACGGCGGGCGGACTGCGAGAGGCGACGCTTCAATGGGCTATCGACATCGCTGACCGTGCCATGGCCGACGGCAAACAAGTGATTGCCATCGCCCACCACAATATTCTTGAGCACTACGACGGACAAAGCTTCATCGCACGCCCTTACGTGATCGACGATTGGGAGAACGTTGCCGACAATCTGACAAAGCATGGCGTCAGCATTGTGTTCACCGGTCACCAGCATCTCCACGACATAGCTAAACGCTACCGCAGCGCGGAGATGAAAGATTCGCTTATCGATGTCACCACAGGCTCGACCGTTTCTTATCCCAATCCGTGGAGGCTCGTCACCGTGAACGACGACTTCTCAAAATGGAATTTCGCCACGGGATATGTCAGGCAAACGGCAAGCCTCGACAATGTGCAGGAAACTTGCCGGCAGACCCTCGCCGACAACATTTCGGGCGGTCTGAAATGGCATATACGCCAATATTGGCCTAAAATCCAAGAAATTATCGAAGAGAACTCCAGTCTGATTGAGAAATGGAAGGTCAACGTCCCCGCCACGCCCGAGGAAATGACCTCGTTGGCCATGGACTATTTCGGCCATCTGTTCGTCGAGGCTTTTCTCATCAATGTGACGGGGAACGAAGAGGACAACCCACGTTCAAAGGAAATTGTCGGAGAATTTAAGACGCAAGTGGCTAAGTTGGTCAACGACAGAGTGGGCAAAGCGAGCGAAGTGGTAAACGTGTATGTCGAGAACATTCTGAACGACAATGTCTATAGTTGGTTAAACAGCATGATGAACGATGTCAACCAATGGGGCACCGCCATGGCGAGCGTCACCGACGACCTCGACGGCAAGCCGCGCCAAGGCGGAAATTCCGGCGGCGGAGGAGGAAATTCGGGCTATTACGACCTTAACGGAAGGTTCGTGGGCAATGCTCTGTCGAATCTTCGCGACGGTCAGATCTACGTCACCCGCGGCAAGAAAGTGCTGAAGACTACCACGCCACAACCCGCCACGCCTCAGTCCACCACGCCACAACCCACCATGCCATAGCCTACTACGCCACATCCAGCCACGCCATAGCCTACTACGCCACATCCCGCCACGCCATAGCCGACCATGTTACAGCCGGCGCAACAAGACATCAAAGTAAGTCCACTAAAGAAATAGATTCCCGCAGGAGCAAATGTCAAGCCCGCGAAAATCCTCCCCTAGCAGGGGAGGTGTCGGCGAAGCCGACGGAGGGGTAGATGGGAAGAAGCTCAGATTGAGATCCAGCGGGTGGTGATGCCGATGATGAAGGCGTGGCTTATGTCGCGCGACGTGATGTTGTTGACTTTCGTGGAGAGTATGTCGCCGCGATAGCCGAGGCGTACCGACGTTTTTCCGAAGCGGACATCGACGGTAAAGAGGTTTTCGAGCGCGAAATAGTTGCCGAAGTGGGCGAAATGGGCGAGATTGTCGTTGTCGCCCATGTATATTTCATAGTAAAGTTGGCCGTATTCGGGCGAAAAGAAGCATCCGAGCAATGGCAGCGAGGGCTGATACCTTACGGTCAGCGGCAAACGCCAAAGCGAACCACGCCATTGTCCGAATCCGGCGAGGTCGACAGTGAACGCCGCCTTCGCCGATGCGGGGTTGTTGCCGTTGCGAGTGGAATACAGACAGCCCAAATTGAGCGACGCGCCGCCGCCGACACCGGCGGAAAAGCCAAGCGGAAGGCTCCAGATGCGGCGCATCGACCAGTCGAGATGCCCGTTGAGATTCCAGATGTCGGCATTCCTTGCTGGATTCTGCGTGTCGGCGAGCGACACCCGCGCCGAGAGGCGCATATTCCATCGCCGAGGGTCGAAGCGCATGGCTTGTTGCCGCTCGTAGCTGATGGCGAAAGAAGTGCCTTTGTAGCGCAGGGGCGACAGATAGGTGTCGGCAAGCGAGTTCGCACCCACTTCGAAGGTGAACGACTTTTCCACCGGTCGCAACGCCTCAAGACTGTCCGCATCAGGGAGCGGCAGACCTTCGGCGGCATAAACCGCCCCTGCAGTCAAGCAGAGGAGCAAAAACGATATGGCTCTATTATACCACATTCTGAGAGCATGGAAAGCGTCAGAACAGACGTTCCTGACCGTTAATCTCGTCGCGGATTTCCTCGTCCGACCGTTCGTCGGCGAACGGCTCATCGTCTGGCTCTGTCGGCTCAGGGGTGGAGTCGGGAGCGACGACATCGGGTTCTCCCGTTTCGACAGGCTCGAGTTCCTCGATTTTACCGATTTCGAAGTTGGAGATGCGTTTTCCTTTCGCTTTGAAGGATTTTACGCCTACGAAATCGGCGGCGACAATCTCAATCGGCTCGCGCTCCGCGTCGGAGCCGCCGAAAGTGACGAGGAAACGCGCTCCCGCCTTGTCGGAAACGGCGATAAGCTCCGACTTGGCGTTTTCGCCAATGAATCGCTGGCGGCGGTTGGTTTCCTCGAAAGTGCACCGCTTTAGATAGTCGTAGCGCTGGTCGGCATCGTAGAGAATTACAGTCCACACCTTTTCGGGCTTAAACTTTTCGATGGCAAGGATGTTGTCGTCGAAGTGGTTGGAAAGCTCGAACGAAGTGATGTAATACTCGCCCGATTTGAGGACGACGAGAATACGGTCGTCGCCCGAGAACTCGCCGAGGAGAGTGCCTCGCCCGTCGTAGTTGAGCCGCATGATGTCGGGGTCGAACCACACTTGCCGTCCGCCGAGGGTGGAATGGCCCTTTTCTTTGAGCGACATGCGGTGGACTTCGTTGCGGGTGACAAGATTGCCGCGGGCGGAACGGCCCTTGATGGCGAGCTGACTGAAATCGACATCGATCTGCAATTTAGTCAGTCGGGGCTTGGGCTTGAGAATCACACGCACCACCTCGGCCTCGCCGTTGTGGTTGACTGTGAACCATGAGATTTTCGAGCCTTGAGTGCCTTGGGTGAGATTGTATTCACGGTCGCGGGTGACGCCTGTGATTGAGCAACGCTTCTGGTAGAATGCGCCGCCACGTCCGTCCTGGTAGATGATGTTGTAGATGGTGCGCTCGTCGTTGCGCTTGTAGACGGCTATGTGAAGCACACCTTTGCCCACAAACAGTTTGTCTTGCACCTTCACCACTTTGTAGCGGCCATCCTTGTAGATGATGAGGATGTCGTCGATGTCGGAACAGTTGCAAACGAACTCGTCCTTCTTGAGCGACGCGCCGATGCCGATGAATCCCTCCTCGCGGTTAATATAGAGCTTGGCGTTGGCTTCGGCCACTTTGGTGGCTTCGATGGCGTCGAAGCCGCGGATCACTGTGCGGCGGGGGAAAGCTTCGCCATACTTGGCTTTCAAACCCTCAAACCACTCGATGGTGAATTCGACGATATGGTCGATGTTGTATTCGAGGCGTGCGATACGCTCCTTGTACGACTCTATCATCTCGTCGGCGCGCTTGGTGCTGTATTTGATGATGCGCTTCATCCTGATTTCCATCAAGCGCATCACGTCGTCGCGAGTGGGTTCACGGAGGAGATACTTCTTGAACGGCTCCAATTTCGACTCGATAAATTCGGCGGCTGCCTCCTCCGAAGCGGCTTGCTCGTAGCCTTTCTCCTTGTAAATCCGGTTTTCGATGAACCATTTCTCGAGATTGGCGAAGAAGAGCAATTCGAGGAGCTCGTCACACTGGATGTGGAGCTCCTTCAGGAGAATCGACTTCGTGGAATCGACGTTGTGGCGAAGCACGTCGCTGACACCAATAAACTGTGGCTTGTCGTCGGAGATGACGCAGCACACGGGGGAAATGCTGATTTCGCAGTCGGTGAAAGCGTAGAGGGCATCGATGGTCTTGTCGCTCGATGTGCCGGGCTGGAGGCGAATTATGATGTTTGCCGAGTCGGCTGTGTTGTCGTCAACTTTGTTGATTTTGATTTTACCCTTTTCGGCGGCGGAAAGGATTGAATCGATGACCGCGCCTGTGGTTTTTCCGTAAGGAATTTCGGTGATGGCGAGGGTTTTATTGTCGATTTTCTCTATTTTTGCGCGGATTTTTACCTGACCGCCGCGGCGGCCGTCGTTGTAGCGGCTGACATCGATGAATCCGCCGGTGGCTTGGAAGTCGGGATAAAGCACAAAGTCTTCGCCTTTGAGGTATGCCACGGCCGCGTCGAGGATTTCGTTGAAGTTATGGGGAAGTATTTTAGATGTGAGGCCCACGGCTATGCCCTCCACTCCGTGAGCGAGCAGGATCGGGAATTTAGCCGGCAAAGTGACGGGTTCTTTCTTGCGTCCGTCGTAGGAGAGCGTCCATTCGGTCACTTTTGGGCTGTAGAGCACGTCGAGGGCGAAAGATGACAGGCGGCCTTCGATGTAACGCGGGGCGGCTGCGCCGGCTCCGGTGAGCACGTTGCCCCAGTTTCCCTGGGTTTCCACCAAAAGCTCTTTTTGTCCGAGGGTGACAAGTGCGCCATAGATCGACTGGTCGCCGTGGGGGTGGTACTGCATGGTGTTGCCCACAATGTTCGCCACCTTGTTGAAGCGACCGTCGTCGAGCGTTTTCATCGAGTGGAGCAGACGGCGTTGCACGGGCTTCAGACCGTCGTCGATGTGGGGCACGGCACGGTCGAGAATGGTATATGACGCGTAGTCGATAAACCAAGTCTGGAACATATCGCGCAGACGGTGTTTGACCACGTCGGCGGGTTTGTCGGATTTGGGTGTGCCGTCGCCAGGTTCGATTGGCGCGGCATCGTTGATATTATCGTCGTTCATAATGAGAAAAAGTCGTTTGAAAGTGCAAATATACGAAATTTTTGCCGAAGGCAGAAGCCCCCGAAAAAATATTTCCCTCTATAAACGCAAAACTGTCGGCGACTCGACGATTAGACCAAACGTCGCACTCCTTCATGCCGCATTCGGCTATCCTCCACTGAGATTGCCCGCGACATCTGCTTTTGAGGCGATGTAAATCCCCACCACTGACACTAACACAACTATAAACAGCAGAAGGAACACCATCGATATTCCTATAGTCAACATAGTGCGCCATATCGAGCTCCACCACTTCACGTCGTAAAGTTGGTGATAGTCGTAAACAAGCACGGGAATCACTATCAAACTGGACAAATTGTGGGGCAAAAACGAGGTGTCTGACAGGCGTAGCGTTAGGAGCGTGGACGCAATCGCCAGCAACTGCATCTGGCAGGCGATGTAGATGTGGGCGACGAACGTTTCGGAAATGTTGAGCCCTCTTTTCTTGAAAACAATCCGGGCGGCGAAGATGAAGAAAACGTACTGCAGGATGATGCTCGCAGTGGGGTTGCTGTCGAGGAAATTTCTGCCGGCGTTTAATACGCCTAACAAGCCTTCCGCTATTTTTTTCTGGTCGGTCGAATAGCTTGGCTTTTGGAGTTGAGCGCCATCGATGTGGTTTGAAATGTCTAAGCCGAGGATATGACATTCGACGACGAAAACCAACGTCAACACCACGAGCATCTTAAACGGAGGAAAAAAACGCAGGTAGTGGCCGTTGAGATAGTCGCGGATCATGAATCCCGGGCGAGTGAAGAGCTGGCCGATGGTGCGGAACATCGGTCGGCTGCCGAATCCCCAAACGTCGAGGAAGTTCAAGACAACATGCTTGACGGATAGGCGCTTGCGTGCAACAGGCATTCCGCATTGCGGGCAGAATCGTCCGTCGTGTTCGCAGCCGCAGTTGTCACATGTCGTCACCGTCGGGTCGATTTCGACCTTCGGCGGCTCTTTCCGTTGCCACTTGTTTATCCGGCGCGCGAAATCGCGATATTCCCGAATTTTTTCCTTAATCATGGGTAAAAACCGGATATTACGCCCGAAAGCGTAATATCCAGATAATTGTTGCCGTTATTTTGTTACTTTTTCGAGCCAGCGAACCATGCCGAACATCACGAACATAGAGATGAGGCATACCACGAGGAATACAGTCCAGCAAATCCAAAGGCTGAATTTGTTGTACATCAACGGGCCTATCCAAATCAGTAGGTTGCCGAGCGCGGTGGCGCCGAGCCAAAGGCCTTGGCAAAGTCCCTGAAGATGCTTAGGCGCGACTTTCGACACGAACGACAGCCCGAGCGGAGAAATGAACAGCTCGGCGACGGTCAGGAAGAAGTAGGTGACAATCAGCACCCACGGACCCGCTTTCATGCCGTTCTGGATTCCCACTTCCATTGCTTTGAATGTGTCGCCCGAAGGATAACCCATACATGCGGAATAGATGACAAGGAACAAGTAGGCCAGTCCGGCGATTCCCATGCCGTAGGCGATTTTCCTCGGTGTGGAAATCTCTTTGCCGCGGCGGCCGAGAATGCCGAAAATCCACATGATAATCGGAGTCAGGACAATGACGAAGAACGGGTTGACGGCTTGCCAAATTTCGGGCGCGATGGAGTCGGTCTTCACGAAGTCGCGGGCAAAGACGGAAAGCGACTGGCCGTTCTGATGGAACGAGAACCAGAAGAACACGGCAATGCCGAGCACTGCGAAAAGGGCATACATCCGTTGTTTGATTTCGCGAGCCATGGCCTTGCGCTCTTCGGGGGTGTAGTCGATTACGGCGGCAGCCTCCTTCTTGGCGGGGGTAGGCATCAATTTCTTTGTGGCGATGAAGATAATAAGCGATATAAGCATCGCTGCCACAGAGGCGATAAACGAGTAGTGGACGCCGGTGTTAAACACTCCGAGGTAGCGTTGGCAGAACTCGCCGAGGTCGCCGAAAGCGCCTCCGCTGACCGAGGCGGCGAGTTCGTTGAGGTTGGCGAGGCCGGTGCCGTCGATATTGCCGTTGATGAATTGGTGGCAGAGAGCCGGCAGGTTGGCGTTATATGCGAGGTCGTTCACTCCGAGCCACCATTCGCGCAGGTAGGGGGCGATGAAGGGTGCCACAAGTCCGCCGATGTTGATAAACACATAGAAAATCTGGAAGCCGGAGTCGCGACGGCCTTTCACCTCGTCGAGGCGGCCTTCGGCGGCAGCTTTCGCTTCCATGTCGTCGTACATCTGGCCTACGATGGCCTGCAAGTTGCCTTTGAACAAGCCATTGCCGAAGGCAATCAGCAAGAGGGCGACGCAGGTGAACGGAAGGAGCCATGAGATGTTTTCGGCGGTGGAGAGAATGGGAATCGACAGAAGTGCGTAGCCGATGGCCATCACTACAAGACCCGACATGATAGTGCCCTTATAGTTCTGCTTGCGGTCGGCAATCCAGCCGCCCACGAGGCTGAGCACGTAGATTAGGGCGTAAAACACTGAGTAAATCACGCCGCTGGTTTCGTCGGAGAGTCCGAATTTGGAGCATAGGAAGAGCAGCAACACGGCGTTCATGATGTAGTAGCCGAAGCGCTCGCCCATGTTGCTCAGAGCGGCGGGGATAAGTCCTTTAGGATGATTTTTGAACATAATTGTTATTATTTAATTGTTGTTTATTTGCTGATTGTTATGACGTTCTTTTTTGTGATGTCCTTGATTTTGACTGTGAATGTCAGGATGGAGTCGTCGGCGTGGGTGCGGTGGAAGTCGCTGTCGGTAGCGGCGACGAAAAAGTCCACTTTTTTGCCGTTGAGCCGCACTTCGCGGGGCGAGGTGTAGGGCGTGGGGATTTTGAACGTCAACTCTTTCTTTTTCGACGCGCCTTTGAAGGAGCCTTCGGCGGTGATTTCAATTGTGGTGGAAATCAGGTTGTCGTCGCCGTGGAAACGGATCAGGCGGAAATGGCCGGTTGCGGTGGTTCGCGGTGAGAGCCGGTCGTCCTCGAAGACGTATCCGTCGCTTTTGCCGTTGTCGGGGAAGTAGTTCACCACGAGACGGTCGGGATTGTAGCTGCCGACGTTTTTGATGTCGGACGAGAAGTCGAAATCGGCTTGCACGATAAATGCTCCGGCACGGACGAACACGGGTATTTCTGTGAGGCCGGCCTTATATGTGATAGTCGTTCCCTCTTTGTAGGGGTTGTCGTTGACGTGGTAGAAGTCGAACCATTTGCCTTTTGGAAAAGTGATGGAGCGGGAAGTGGCTCCTTGCGTGAGGATTGGAGCCACCATAATGTCGCGGCCCCAGAGATATTGGTCGGCGATGTTGTCGAAGCGAGTGATGTCGGTGTCGTAGAATCCGAGCGGACGCACGAGCGGCAGACCTTTCGCGGCGTTCTCGTAGGCGAGGGTGTAGTTGTAGGGCAGCCAGCGGTAGCGTTCGCGGATGATGTTTGTCACAGTGGTGCTGTGGGTGGGATAATTGTAGGGTTCGGCGAGATATTGGGCATGGGTGCGGAGCACCGGCGAGAACAGGCCGAGCTGCAGCCACCGCAGATATAGTTCTTCATCGTAGGGCTTGGCGGGGTCAACGGCGAAGCCGCCCACGTCGTGCGACATATAACCCAAACCGCTAAGTCCGGAATTGACCATTATTTTCACTTGCGGCTGAAGTCCGCCCCATGAGCGCGACACGTCGGTCGACCACGGGAACACCGAATAGCGTTGCAGTCCGGCGGTGCCGGCACGCATCATTGTCATGAGCCGTCGGTCGGGATATTCGTCGCGGAAAAGGTCGTAGATAATCTTGCTCCAGTCGTTGCCGTAAAGGTTGTGGTATTGGCGAGCGGAGAGGCCGTTGTGGTGGACGATGGTTTCGGGGTGCACTTCGGGTTCGCCTAAGTCGCCCCACCAACCGGTGACACCTTCGTCGGTCAGCGTTTTATAGCGCTTGCGGAGCCACTTCTGCGTGGCGGGGTTCGACACGTCGAACATGCCTCCGTGCCCCACCCAGATAGTCACTTCTTGCGTTGAGTCGGCTTCGGCGTTGCGGCAGAGGAGCCCTTGCGGAGCGAGGGCGTTGTAGTTGTCGATGGCGCGGCCGTTGCGGAGGACGTAGGGCTGTGATATTGTCACGGTGTTGATGCCCTCTTTCTTGAGGTTGGCGAGCATTTCCTTGTGGTTGGGCCACTGCTGCTCGTCCCACACGAGGCGGCCCATGTCCTGCTCGCGGCCATACCAATAGAGGTCGAACACTATTCCGTCGAGGGGGAGATTCATATTGTTCTTTATGGAATCGACCACGGCTTCCGTCTCTCGGCGGTCGTGGTAGCCGTAGCGCGATGTGATGTAGCCGAGGCTCCAAAACGGGGGAATGTCCTGGCGGCCCACGAGGCGGGTGAAGTCGCTGACGATATTTTCCATCGAGCCGAAAATCACGTAGTAATCGATGTCGGCGTCAGATTCGGTAGTGTAGGTTATGTCATTGCCCGAGAGTGTGAGCTGTGAGGCGCAGAAGTCGTCGAAGAAAACGGCAAAACCGTTGGAAGAGACGACGTAAGGCATGGTAATGCCCATTTGTCGGATTCGCCGGTCGCCTTCAGTGTAGCCGTAGTTTTGGCGGTTGTAGTTGACGAGTGTGTCGCCTGCAAGGTTGAGCGAATAGCCCCGTTCCCCGCCGCCATAGTAGGAGCAGCGCGTCATCGTGGTCAGTACGATTTCATTTCCGCGGCCGCCACACTCCGAATAGAGCGCGAGTTTTCCCGAGCGGAAGAATCCGAGCGATTTGGAGTCGGGATTATAGAGCACCTGAATGCCGGTTTTCGATTCGAGAAGGGGCTTTGTTCCGCCTTGGCGGCGGGTGTCGGTCACCGTGGGCTCCTCAAAGCCGGCGCTTGCGATGTCGGCAACAAGACTTGGCTGACTCTTTTTCGCCGCGCCGGAATGAGTCTTGACGCGCACTATGTTGTTTGAAATGAAATCTACTTTTATCGATAGGGAGTCGCTTTCGACAAATGTGTGGCTGTGGACGGCCGATGCTGTGAGCGTCGCCGTCGTCAGCAGCGCGAGGACCAAAATATGCTTGACGTTCATATTGAAGGTGGGTTCGTTATTTTGATGAAAATTTTTTCTGCAATTCGCAAATTTACGAAAATCTCGGCAAACCCACAAGTATTTGGGTTTTAGGATTAACATTTTGTGCCTACTGAGCAATATTTGCTCAATTGAGCTCGAAACTGTACTCGAGAACGCTGAGGCCCGATTCAGCCCAAAATAATGGTTCGCCCATAAATTCCTGTGTTTGTTTTTTCAGCGACACAGGTTTATGCAACTGATCCAAAATAATCTCAGAACGGGACACAAAACGGCAAAAAATGAAAAAATCAGGAAAAATCTTGCGGGGGAAAATAATTTGACGTAACTTTGCAGTCGCGTTTTGACGCAGATTGCCCCGTGGTGTAATGGTAGCACACCGGATTCTGGTTCCGTTTGTGAGGGTTCGAGTCCTTCCGGGGCAACGATTGATTGACAGGGTGCCTTGGCCGAGTGGTTAGGCATTGGTCTGCAAAACCAAGTACGGCGGTTCGATTCCGCCAGGTACCTCAAGCGAGAGCGGCTGCCCACGATGGGCAGCCGCTCTTCGTGTAGAGTGCCGAATTGTCATTCGGCGCGGTCGGTTTTGGGGTAGGAGAGGATTTGGAAATCATCGGCATAGATTTCGGTGACGTAACGTTTGATTGCGTTGCGGTCCTCCCACGTACGTGTGCGGATTTTACCTTCCACATAGAGCCTTACGCCTTTGGTAACGTATTTTTCCACCACTTCGGCGAGGTTGCCGAACACGACAATGTTGTGCCATTCGGTGCGCTCGGGGATGGTGACGCCGGCTCGGTTAGTGTAGGCGCGTTCGGTGGTGGCGAGGGTGAACGATGCCACCGGTGTTTTATCGACATAACGGATTTCGGGCTGTTTGCCGACATTTCCGATTAAAATAGCTTTGTTAACCATGACAAAATTCCTAATTTATTTAAGTCCTCTGTTGCGGAGGAGTGCGTCAACTTCCGGCGCGTGTCCGCGGAAGCGTTTGTAGAGTTCCATCGGGTCGTCGCTGCCGCCCATTTCAAGCACGTTTGTCTTGAATGATTTGGCGGTTTCGGGGTCGAAGATACCGCGTTCTTTGAATAGTTCGAAACCGTCGGAGTCAAGTACTTCCGCCCAAAGATAGGTGTAATATCCCGAGGCATAGCCGTCGCTGCCGAAGATGTGTTTGAAATATGTCGAGCGATAGCGGAATTGAATTTCTTCGGGCATATTGAGAGTGCGTGCCACGCCGAGTTCAAACGATGGGATGTTGAGGTTGTCGGCTGAAGTCAGTTTGGCATATTGCAGGTCGAGCAGAGCGGCGCCAACGAGTTCGGTGGTGGAGAAGCCTTGTCCGTGGTTAGCGGCCTCTTGGATTTTCTTGACGAGTTCTTCGGGAATCACTTCGCCGGTTTTGTAGTGGCGGGCATAAACGCGCAACACTTCGGGTTCGAAAGCCCAATGCTCGTGGATTTGCGACGGAAGTTCGACGAAGTCGCGGTCGACATTCGTGCCGCTTTGGCTCTTGTATTTGGCGCGGCTAAGCATTCCGTGAAGAGCATGGCCGAATTCGTGGAACATGGTTTCCACATCGTCGATTGAGAGGAGCGACGGCGTGTCGGCTGTGGGCTTTGAGAAGTTGCAAACGTTGTAGATAATCGGGCGGACGGCCTTGCCGTTGTCGTCGATAAACGAGGCTTTAAGTTCGCTCATCCATGCGCCCTGGCGCTTTTCGGCGCGTGAAAAATAGTCGCACATAAACACGGCGACGTGTTTGCCGTCGGCATCCTTCACTTCATAGACCTTCATGTCTTTGTGCCAGCGAGGAGCGTCCTTGATTTCAGTGAAACTGACACCGTAGAGTTTGCCGGCCATGTAGAAGATGCCTTCACGCACATTATCGACGGGGAAGTACTGGCGCACCACGTCTTCGTCGAGGGCGTATTTCTCTTGGCGCACTTTTTCGAGGTAGTAATAGTAGTCGTAAGCGGCGATTTTGAAGCCGCCGCCGTTACGATTGACGATGGCCTGCATCTCGGCGATTTCCTCTTTGGCGCGAGCCACGGCGGGCTTCCAGATTTGGAGCAGGAGATCTTCGGCGGCCTTTACGGTTTTGGCCATGACGCGCTCTGTCATATAGTCGCCATAGGTGTGGTAGCCGAGGAGGTTTGCCTTGGCTATGCGGGTGCGGAGGATTTCGTTGATGACTGGCTGGTTGTCGTATTCGCCTGAGAATGCGAGCGATGTGTAGCCCTCATACATTTTCTTGCGGAGCTGGCGGGAGTCGGCGTATTGGAGGACGGGCAGGCGGCAGGGCGCGTGGAGCGTCAGCACCCATTTGCCTTCCAAGCCGCGGCTTTTAGCCTCTTCGGCGGCGACAGCCACCACCGATTCGGGCAGTCCGGAAAGTTCCGATTTGTCATCGACAACGATTGAGAAGGCGTTGGTGGCGTTGAGCAAGTTTTTGTTGAATTTGAGGTAAAGCTCCGACAATTTGAGGTTGAGAGCTTTCAGTTGCTCTTTCTTGTCGGCGGGGAGGAGAGCGCCGTTGCGGGCGAACGATTTGTACGATTCTTCGATTATGCGTTTTTGGGCCGTCGTGTAGCCGGCTTTGTCGCGGTTTTCATAAAGCTTTTTGACGCGGGCGAAAAGCTTGTCGTTCATCGATATTTCGTTGCCGTGGGCCGAATAGAGGGGGTAGATTTTTTCGGCAAGTTCGACGAGTTCGGGGGTGGAGTTGGCTTCTTCGAGGGTGGAGAAGACATACATCACGCGCTCGAGAATTGCGCCGGATTTGTCGAGGGCGAGCATCGTGTTCTCGAAAGTGGGTTCGGCGGGATTGTCGGTGATGGCAGCAATTTCCTTGTTGTGTTGCTCGATTCCGGCATTGACGGCTTCGAGGTAGTCGGCATACTGGATTTTGTCGAACGGGGGGATTTCAAACTTTGTCTTGTAGTCGTTCAGAAACGGGTTTGCGCGTCGTGCGGCTTGCATGGTCGGAGTTGTTAGCGACCCTGCCGCGATGACTGCGGCGAGTGCCAGGGTCAATACTTTTTTCTGTCTCATTATAATGTTTTTGTTAGTGATTTTTCTAAAATTTTAGAGTTTTGTACTTTCGAAACACAAATTTAAGAAATAATTTCACTAATTTTACAAATCGAATGGAAATAATTGAAAACTACTAAGCAAAATTAATCGATATGAACCACATTTTAATGCTTCCGTCGTTCCTCGGATTGGGCAATCTCCGCGGAATGGAATGGGTGATAATCATCGTCGTGTTTCTGCTCCTTTTCGGCGCCACCCGCATACCCAAACTCATGCGCAACGTCGGTAAGGGAGTCCGTGGCTTCAAGCAGGGACTGAACGACATGAAGGATGAAATCAACAAGCCCCTCGACGACGAAGACGATGTCAAACCCCAAAAAGGGGATGACGACAAGCCCCAAAAAAAGGATGACGGCTCAAGCGCCGCCGAGCCTGCCGACAAATAAGTTCTCCGATTCGCGGTCAATCGTTCGCAATATCCGATGAAGGACGGTGAAATGACATTTTGGGACCACCTCGGCGAGCTTCGCAAGGCCTTGCTGAAAGCCGCGGCAGTGACGGCTGTGACCACCGTGGTGGCTTTCTGCTTCATGCCGTCGATTTTCGACAAGGTGATTCTCGCCCCGTGCCATGCGACTTTCCCGCTTTACGGCTGGATTGACTCGCTCTCCAAGTCGTGGGGCGGCGATTTGCCGGGATTCTCTTCGGGTAGTTTCGACATCGACCTGATTAACACCGAGGTGTCGCAGCAGTTCATGACCCACATGTCCACATCGTTTTGGGTGGGGTTGATTGCCGCTTTCCCGATGGTGATTTTTTTCCTTTGGCGGTTTGTCGCGCCCGGACTGTATGAAAAGGAAAAGCGTGGGGCGAAACGTGCGTTTTTCTTCGGGAATCTGATGTTCTTGGCCGGAGTGGCAGCCGGCTATTTCGTGATATTTCCCATCACATTCCGATTCCTTGTCACCTACGAGCTTTCTGCGTCGGTCAACAACATGATATCGCTGGAGTCGTATATCGACTTGTTTGTTACGATGATTCTTGTGATGGGGGTGGTGTTCGAGCTGCCTTTGCTCGCATGGCTTCTCGGACGGATAGGCATCCTCAGCCGGTCGTTCTTCCGTCGCTATCATCGCCATGCCATTATGGTGCTCCTCATCCTCGCGGCCCTTATCACCCCTACGGGCGACCCGTTCACCCTAATGGTGGTGTTCCTCCCGTTGATTGCTCTTTGGGAATTTTCCACGATTCTCGTGCCAAAGGCGGAGGACGACACGGGTCGGAACGACGAAAAATAATAACTTCAAATATTTTCAACCATGGGATTTTTAGATTTTTTATTTTCGACGGCAAAAAATATTGCCACCAACGCGGCTTCCGACATGGCTCGCGGAGCTATACACAATGCCATCGACAAGGCTACTGGCACCGTGGGCGGCACGTCGAGTTCGGCGGCTGGCGGTGGTGTCACAGAAAACACAAAGACTGTGGCAATTGGCCGTCTGCCCCGCACCCTTGCCGAGCTTAAGGCGATGCCTCAGGCGGCGTTGACCGACGAATTCGAAGTGGCGGCATTATGCGTGGCGGCTATGTGCAATTTCACCGCCGACCGCGATGCTACAGTGGAGATGCTCAACTTCCTCCGCGGACCGCGCCCATTGAGCAATTACGATGTTCAGTTCCTTGCCGAACGGCTCGCAGGAAAGCAGTATAAAACTTTCGCTTTCTTCAACGGCGCTTCGCCCGCCAATGAATACACTCCTGCCGAACCGTTAGCAATCAACGTGTTCTCAAACCCTTACAGCTACACTAACGACGGCTATGCCAATCTGTGGCTGCGTTCGTCGGGCGCCGACTCTCCGATGCCCATCTCTTTGCGCATAAAGCCCTCGACTGGCCAGTGGTTCATTTGGGAAATGACTTTTCTCACCGACATTCGGGAGCCCGCGTCGCAAGATCCGTGGAGATGACGAAAGCGAAAGGTTAAAGATTAGAGTTTAAAGATTAAAGATTAAAGATTAAAGATTTTAAGGTTTTAGGAAGACTCCCTCGAAAATGCTCCCTTAGCGACCCCTCCGTCGGCGATGCAGCCACATCTCTTTAAAGAGGAGGAGTTGCCGTCGGCACGAAGCCCGAAGGACAAGTGACTGAGGATTGGCAAGTTGAATATTTGTTTTAGAAACTTGAATAACATCTAAATAAGCCATACAAATGAAAAAATTACTTCTTTCCCTATTCGTGCTCGCAGGCGTGGCATCGTTTGCCTCCGCTGAGCACCTCGTGATGATCGCCACCAACGACTGCCATTCGGCTATCGACCCGAACGACGACGGCACTGGCGGCCTGTTGCGCCGACGTGTGGTGATCGACTCCATCCGCGCCGCTGAGGCTAAGGCCGGCAACCCGACGCTCCTTATCGACGCCGGCGACCAAGTGCAGGGGTCGCTCTATTTCACCCTTTACAAGGGCGCTGTGGAGTATGCCGCCATCGACAGCCTTGGTTATGACCTGATTATTCTTGGCAACCACGAATTTGATAATGGAATACCCTCCACCGCAGCTTTCTACCGCAACGTTCGTGCGCCGAAAATATGCTCCAACTACGACCTCGACCAGACGGAAATGAGCGGGATGTTCTATCCCTACATCGTGAGGCGGTTCGCCGGAAAGCGCGTCGCTTTTATCGGAATCAACCTCAATCCCGACGGCAAAGTCTCGAAAAGTTCATATAAGGGAATGTTGTATAACGACGCGAAGCAGGTGGCCTGCGAACTGTCGTCGTTCCTCAAAAAATCCAATATCGCCGACTATGTGGTGATGGTTTCCCACATTGGCTACAATGAGTCGAATCCTAATTCGCCCACCGACCTTCAGATTGCCGCCGCATCCACCGACATCGACATCATCATCGGCGGCGACTCCCACACTTTTGTTGATCCCGCCGAGCCGCAACGCTGGCAGATTGCCAACGCCGCCGGGCGCAAAATAGCTGTGACGCAGTCGGGAAGCCACGGCCGGCACGTCAACATCATCGACCTCGACCTCGGCTCGGGAGCGGTTGATTACCGCAGTGTCGATGTGAACTCTCGCCTCGACTCCCGCGCCAATGCCGACTATCCCCACTTCAAGGCTTGGCTCGAACCATATCGCCACGAAGTGGATTCTCTCCGCTCAACAATCATCGGCAAATGCGCCCGTTTCATGGTGAACCGTGACCGTAGCGACGACGGACTCTCCAACTGGGCCGCCGACGCGTTATTCCAGATCGCCCCAACCCTTTGTGGAAAAGCCGACCTCGCCGTCATCAACACCGGCGGTTTGCGCCAGCCCCTGCTTGAAGGCGACATCTCGGAGGGCCGTATGATTGAGATTATGCCGTTCAACAACAATCTCACTCTTGTGGAAATCAGCGGTGCCGACCTCATCGAGGCTCTTTCGCAGGTGGCCGACGGGGGCAAAGCCGTGGTCAGCAAACAAGTTGCCGGCTCATATCAAAAAAGCGGCAAGCGGCTGAATGTCAAAATCTCAGGTAAGAAAATCGACCCGAAGAAAACTTACCGCGTCATCACCGTCGATTATGTGGCCGATGGCGGCGACTATCTCTACGCATTCACCAAAGGCAAACGCGTCTGGACCGACAATGTGCCTTTCCGCCACCGAATCCACGACTATATCGTCGGCCTCAACGGAAAGCCTGTCGATGCTCCCGCCGCCCAACGCATTAAAGTGAACTGACAGGTGAGCTCGGTGTAGTGAGAGCAAACGTCAGATTTTGCGAATCGGGCGGCACGGATTACCGACGGCGAGAACACCTTCGGGAATGTCGGATGTCACAACCGAGCCGGCGCCGATTACTGAGCCGCTGCCTATTTTGACTCCGGGCACCACTGTCACGCCGCCGCCAATCCACACGTTGTCGCCGACGGTGATGGGCCGTGAATATTCAAATCCCGCATTGCGTGTGGCCACGTCGAGCGGATGTCCTGCCGTGTAGAACGAACAGTTGGGGGCGATGAACACGTTGTCGCCAAATGTCACTTTGGCCTCGTCAAGGATGACAAGGTTGGTGTTGGCGAAGAAATTCTCCCCGATTTCGATGTTGAAACCGTAGTCGCAGAAAAACGGCGAAATAATTTTGAACTTTTCGCCCGTGCGCCCGAGAAGTTGTCGGAGAATGGCCTCACGTTCGGCGGTCTGCGACGGACGGAGCCGGTTGAGCTCGTGACAGCGTTCTTGCGTTTCGGCGAGAATGTCGAGAAGCACGGGGTCGATGGCTTGATATAATTCGCCGCTCATCATTTGTGCCAAATGTCGGCGTTGCAGGTCGGTGAAATCGGGCATCATGTGATTTGGATGTTTTTGTTGACAAATATGAAATAATGTGTAGTCGCAAAGCGAAAGCCTCGGCTATCGACCGAGGCTTATAGGGTGTTTAAATGTTTCATAAAGACAATTAAGGGGCTTTCTATAAATTCCCCGTTCAAAATGATTTCAAAACAAACAGTAACGACAATGAACTCTTTCGTAAATTCAGAATTATATTTGT
>CADBML010000076.1 GCA_902795825.1 uncultured Bacteroidales bacterium | reverse complement strand
TTCTCTAAACATTTCCGTTCATTCTGCTCATTTTCCGTGTCGGAATGAACGAACCTCCATTTACGAAGTTAGGCGGAAGTCCCTTTATTTTCGGGGCTTACCGCCTAACTCGCTTAGTTTCAAGTTCCGTCGCTTATTCCTCGATTGCAGCCTGCGCGGCGGCGAGGCGGGCGATAGGCACACGGTAAGGCGAGCAGCTGGCGTAGTTCATACCGATTTTAGCACAGAACTTCACCGACGAGGGTTCGCCGCCATGTTCGCCGCAGATGCCACAGCGCAAATCTGGACGAATTTCGCGACCTTGGCGGACGGCATATTTGATGAGCTTGCCGACGCCTTTTTGGTCGAGTACCTGGAACGGATCAACCTTGAGGATCTTCTTGTCGAGATAGACAGGGAGGAACGATGCGATGTCGTCGCGCGAGTAGCCGAAGGTCATCTGTGTGAGGTCGTTAGTGCCGAATGAGAAGTATTGAGCTTCGGTGGCGATGCGGTCGGCTGTCAAAGCGGCGCGAGGAATTTCAATCATCGTGCCGATTTCGAATTCGACTTCCACGCCTTCTGCCTCGAACACTTCCTTAGCGGTGGTTTGGATAACCTCTTTTTGCTGTTTGAGCTCGTAAAGCGTACCGATAAGCGGAACCATGATTTCGGGCTTCGGATCTTTGCCTTCTTTCTTCAGCTCGCAAGCGGCACCGAGGATGGCGCGGGTTTGCATGGCTGTGATTTCAGGGAAGGTGATGCCCAAGCGGCAACCACGATGGCCGAGCATCGGGTTGTTCTCAGCAAGAGAGTCAACACGGCGTTTGATTTCTTCGAGGCTTACACCCATTTCTTTAGCCATTGTTGCTTGGCCGGCAGCGTCGTGGGGGACGAATTCGTGCAACGGCGGGTCGAGCAGACGGATGTTTACGGGCAGACCGTCCATGGCGGCGAGGATTCCCTTGAAGTCGGCCTTTTGGTAGGGCAACAGTTTGGCGAGGGCTTTTTCACGGCCTTCAACGCTGTTTGCGAGAATCATTTCGCGCATGGCGACAATCTTCTTGTCCTCGAAGAACATATGTTCCGTACGAGTCAGGCCAATACCTTTAGCACCGAAGTTGCGAGCCAATTCGGCATCTTGGGGTGTGTCGGCGTTAGTGCGCACCTGAAGTTTGGTGTATTTGTCGCAAAGGTCCATGAGCTCTTTGAAGTCGCCTGAAAGTTCGGCGGCCTTAGTGGGCACTTCGCCAGCATAGACTTGACCGGTTGTGCCGTTGATTGAGAGGTAGTCGCCTTCTTTATAGACGATGCCGTCGATTTCAACGGTCTTTGCTTTGTAATCGACGTTGAGCGATCCTACGCCGGAGACGCAGCATTTGCCCATGCCGCGAGCCACAACGGCTGCGTGGGATGTCATACCGCCACGAGCAGTCAAGATGCCTTCTGCGGCCGACATGCCGGCGAGATCTTCGGGAGATGTTTCGATGCGGACGAGCACCACTTTGCGGCCGTCGTCGTGCCATGCTTGAGCGTCGTCGGCGTGGAACACGATTTGTCCACAACCTGCACCCGGGCTGGCGGGCAGACCTTGAGCGATAACCTTAGCGGTTGTGAGGGCCTTCTTGTCGAATACAGGGTGGAGAAGTTCGTCAAGTTTTTGAGGCTCGCAGCGAAGGATGGCGGTCTTTTCATCGATTTTGCCTTCGTGGAGAAGGTCGATGGCGATTTTCACCATCGCGGCGCCGGTGCGTTTGCCGTTACGTGTCTGGAGGAACCAGAGTTTGCCTTCTTGAACGGTGAACTCCATGTCCTGCATGTCGCGATAGTGGTCCTCGAGTTTCTCTTGGATGGCGTTGAGTTGAGCGTAAATCTCAGGCATAGCCTCTTCCATCGAAGGATATTTGGCCACGCGCTCTTCTTCGCTGATGCCGGCGCGTTCTGCCCAGCGTTGCGAACCGATTTTGGTGATTTGTTGCGGTGTGCGGATGCCTGCCACAACGTCTTCTCCTTGAGCATTTACGAGATATTCGCCGTTGAAAAGGTTTTCGCCGTTGGCGGCGTCGCGGCTGAAGCATACGCCTGTCGCGGAGGTGTCGCCCATGTTGCCGAATACCATAGCCATCACGCTGACGGCCGTTCCCCATTCGTCGGGTATTCCTTCCATCTTGCGATAGAGGATGGCGCGTTCGTTCATCCAGCTACGGAACACAGCGCAGATGGCGCCCCAAAGTTGTTCGATAGGATCGTTGGGGAAGTCTTTGCCGGTACGTTCTTTAATGGCGGCCTTGAAGAGAACGACGAGTTTTTTGAGTTCATCAACGCTAAGGTCTTTGTCAAGTTTCACGCCGCGTTCGGCTTTGACTTTTTCGATGATTTCTTCGAACGGGTCGATGTCGGTTTTGTTGACGGGCTTCATTTCGAGCACCACGTCGCCGTACATTTGCACGAAGCGGCGATAGGAGTCGTAAACGAAGTGGGGGTTGTTGGTTTTCTTCACCATGCCTTCGGCCACTTCGTCGTTCAAGCCGAGGTTGAGGATTGTGTCCATCATGCCGGGCATGGAAGCGCGGGCACCTGAACGAACCGACACGAGGAGGGGATTCTCCTTGTCGCCGAATTTCGAGTTCATCAGCACTTCGATGTGCTTGACGGCGGCCATGACGTCGTCGTTGAGTTGCTCTACGATTTTCTGTTGGCCAACTTGATAATACTCGTTGCAGCAGTCGGTGGTGATAGTGAAGCCCGGAGGAACGGGCACACCAATCAGGTTCATCTCAGCGAGGTTTGCGCCTTTGCCGCCAAGCTGCTCACGCATTTTGGCATTGCCTTCGGCCTTTCCGTCACCGAACAAATAAACTCTTTTCATTGTTAATTTGGTAAATGTTAAATTGGTTATTTATGAGAATATATGATTAGACTTCATTCAAACTTTGCAAAGTTACGAAATTCTTGTGAAATCGGCAAACATAATAAGCCTAAATGTCGTAATAATGTTGTAACTTTGCAATATGATTTCAGTGCAGAATCTGACTGTGGAGTTTTCGGCGCGTCCGGTGTTCGACGGCATATCGTATGTGGTCAACAACCGCGACCGCATAGCCCTCGTTGGCCGCAACGGAGCGGGCAAAACCACGATGCTGCGTGTCATTGCCGGATTGCAACGACCCACGTCGGGCAGTGTGGCTATTCCTGCCGACACTACTGTCGGCTATCTTCCTCAGCAAATGGAAGTGCATGACACTCTGACGGTAGTGCAAGAGGTGAGCAAGGCTTTCGCACACATCGACGAGATGCAGCGCAAAGTCGATGACTTTAACCGCCAACTTGCCGAGCGCACCGACTACGAATCAGCCGAATACCACGCCATAATAGAAAAAGTGTCGTCGCTGTCGGAACGGCTTTTGATGGAACGCAGCGACAACCGCGAAGCCGAAATGGAGCGTACACTTATAGGCCTCGGCTTTTCGCGTGATGATTTCAACCGTCCGACGGGCGAATTTTCCGGCGGATGGCGCATGCGAATCGAACTTGCCAAACTGCTCCTTCAACATCCCGACGTGCTTTTGCTTGACGAACCAACCAACCACCTCGACATCGAGTCGATTCAGTGGCTTGAGAACTTCCTCATCACGAAGGCGAAGGCTGTAATGCTAGTCAGCCACGATCGCACTTTCCTTGACAACGTGACTACCCGAACCATCGAAATATCGCTCGGGCGGATATATGACTATGCCGTCAGCTATACGAAATTCAAAGAGTTGCAACAAGAACGAATCGAGCAGCAAATGCGAGCTTACGCTAACCAGCAGAAGATGATCCAGGACACCGAGGCATTTATCGAACGATTCCGCTACAAAGCCACCAAGGCTGTACAAGTGCAGAGCCGCATCAAGGCCCTTGAGAAAATCGAACGTATCGAAGTGGACCAGGTAGATACTTCGCATATCTCGCTGCGATTTCCGCCCGCGCCGCGTTCGGGTGACTATCCCATAATTGCTGAAGGTGTGGCTAAGGCGTATGGAGAACATCAAGTGTTCGCTGGTGTCGAGCTTACAATAAAGCGAGGTGAAAAAGTGGCGTTTGTGGGAAAAAACGGTGAGGGCAAATCTACTCTCGTCAAGTGCATCATGAACGAAATCCC
>CADBML010000075.1 GCA_902795825.1 uncultured Bacteroidales bacterium | reverse complement strand
TCCCGACCCGCTCACCCTTATTGCCAAATATGGTGCCGACGGTGTCCGCATGGGAATGATGCTCGCCGCCCCCGCCGGAAACGACATCCTTTACGATGACAAACTCTGCGAACAGGGGCGTAACTTCTGCAACAAGATATGGAACGCCTTCCGCCTCGTCAAAGGTTGGGAAGTGGCCGACATAGAGCAGCCCGAAGCGGCAGCCAAAGCTGTCGATTGGTTCGAAGCCAAACTCTCACAGACAGCCGCCGAACTCGACGACTTATTCTCGAAATTCCGCATCTCCGAAGCTCTGATGGCCGTATATCGCCTCTTCTGGGACGAATTCTCGTCATGGTATCTCGAAATGGCAAAACCAGCGTATCTCAAGCCCATCGACCGAGCCACCTACAACGCCACGCTCCGCTTCTTCGACTCGCTACTCCGCCTGCTCCACCCCTTCATGCCATTCATTACCGAAGAACTTTGGCAACATCTCGACGAGCGCAAAGATGGCGAATCAATCATGACGGCCGCCTTGCCGAAAGCCGCCGACTTCGACGCCGACACTATCACCGCTATGGAAACAGCGAAAGAGATCATCGCCGGAGTGCGCAACGTACGCGCCGTGAAGAATATCGCCCCGCGCGAAGCCCTAGCGCTCAACATCGTAGGTCCGTTCGCCTCGCCGTTCACCGCCATCATAGCCAAGCTTGCCAACCTTTCCGCCGTCAACCTCAATGCCGAAAAGGACGCTGCGGCGGCATCGTTCATGGTGGGCACCACCGAGTTTAACATCCCCCTCGCAATCGACGTGGAGAAAGAACTCGAAGCGTTGGCGAAGGACCTCGCATATCAGCAGGGGTTCCGCTCCACAGTGATGAAAAAGCTCTCCAACCAGCGATTCGTCGATAACGCCCCCGAGGCCGTCGTCGCCGCCGAGCGCAAAAAACTCGCCGACGCCGAAACCCGCATCGCCGCGATTGAGGCCTCAATCGCCGCCCTCAAAGGAAAATAATCGCATTTTTTATCCGACTTCATCGCCAGCGATAACTTTATGCGATTGTACCAACCTTTGAAAGATAATAAGTAACAACAAAATATTAACCCTGAATCATTGAAATGAGAAAAGTAATCATTCTGATGGCGGCTTGCCTTTTAGGAGCCGCCACCGCGATGGCCGTTCCGGCTAAACGCGTACCCACCACCATCACCCAAAGCGACGGCACGAAAGTGACCGTCACCATGATGGGCGACGAGTGGAGCCACAGCTATGTCACCAACGACTTCAAAACCGTAGGTATCGGCAAGGACGGCGACGTCTATTACCGCACCACCGCCGGACTCAGCAACGTCCGCGCCCACGAGTTTGTGCAGCGCAACGCCGCAGAACTCAGTTTCCTCTCGGATAATTCCGCAAAAATGGGACTTGGAACGTTTAGAAAACTCAACCGTCGGACAAAGACCACCCCGTTCGGACCGGCAAAAGTCGGTTCGACGCAAGTGCCCACGACCGGCACTCCTCGTGTGCCCGTTATCGTTGTCGAATACTCCGACAAGAAATGTTCGAATCCCCTCTCGACATTCACCAGCACCTACACTTCAGGCTCGAACAGCGTCTATCAGTACTTCTACGACCAGAGCAACGGACTCTACCGTCCGCAATACGATGTGTATGGCATCTACAACCTCAACAAAACCCGCGCCACCTATGGAGGAAACGACTCCAGCGGAAACGATGTCGGAGTGGCACAAATGGTTTATGATGCCGTCATCGCTTCAAATGCCGACATTGACTGGACTCAATACGACAACGATGGCGACGGCGAGGCCGACGTGGTTATTGTGGTTTACGCCGGCGTGGGTGAGGCCCAGGCATCGTCAACAGTTCCGAATTCTATATGGCCCTGCCAATGGACACTTGCTGCCGGCAATTACTATGGTGACGGTCCAGGCTCGGTCACACTCGACGGCATTACAATCGACCGTTTCGGCGTGTTCAACGAGATTAACGGCTCGAAAGACAACGGCACCCAAATAGACGGCATCGGAACTTTTTGCCACGAGTTCAGCCACTGCCTCGGGCTGCCCGACTTCTACGATACCGGTTCAGGCAACTATTACTACGGAATTGGCAGTTGGAGCCTTATGGACTACGGAAGTTACAATAACAACGGCTACACCCCCATCGGCTACAACGCCTACGAAAAGAATTTCATGGGATGGATAAGTCTCCTCACCCCCACCGAAAACTCTTTTTACACCCTGCCGAAGTTCAACCAAAAGAGCTCTGCAACCGATATTGCCTATAAGGTGACAAGCCCATTGAACTCTAACGAATACTACATTCTTGAGAACCGAGCCAAGCAAGGTTGGGACCAATATATCACAGACGAAGGCATGATGGTGACCCACGTCACATACATATCCGACCGTTGGTCCGGAAACACTGTCAACAAGCAGGCCATTCAACTCTTTACGATTATTGCCGCCGACAATAGTTGCTCTGATTACGACGAAGATTCCGATCTTTTCGGAGAGTCGAACCACTCCCTGACCGACGATTCCACACCTGCCGCTAAACTCAACATGACCAGCAGCGGCACGCTCCCTAACTCTGGTGCCGGATATATGGGCAAGCCGCTCACCGAAATCAACCTCAATAGCGACGGAACTGTTTCGTTCTGGTATATTAAAGGCAACGAACCCCACTTTGCGCCCGTGCTCAACGACGCCACCAACGTTCAAAATACTTCGTTCACAGCAAGTTGGACCGACGAGACCGAAGCGCAATACGTCAGCAGTTACGACCTTCAAGTCAACGAACAAGGTTCAAGCACCGGAGCCACCCTTCTAAACGAGGAAGACTTGTCGTCGGGCGCAACGACAAATTGGACAAAAAGCAGTTCAGGGACTAACAACGATGGCAATTCACTGCGATTGGGCACCACTAGGGCTGTTGGCTCTATAACAAGTCCTTCTCTTGACCTTTCAAGCGGAACCGTCACAGTCATCGTCAATGCAAAATATTATGGCAGAGACACTACGGCCCAATTGAAAATTTCCATTCTGAATGCCAGCGGTAGCGAACTTGCGTCATCGACGATTTCCAATTTGACTTCTTCTTTTGCCAACTACTCAGTTAAATTGACTGGCAGTTTCACAACGACAAGCAAAGTCAAACTTGAAAACGTCACCAAGGGCAAACGCGTAAACTTAACTAATGTGAAAGTATACGACGGCGACGCAACAGCATCCAATGCCGCTCTCCGCGCATCTGAAACAGGCGGCGCAAGCAACCGCACCATTACAGGCATTACAGCCAAGTCGTACACCGTCAGCGGATTGAACGAAGGACGCACCTATAACTTTAAAGTACGCGCGAACTACGCCGACGGCAGCCAAAGCGACTGGACTGATGCCAAGAGCGTAACCCTCTTGGGCGAAGTCGTGCTGAATCCATTCATCGTTGCCGACGATGAAGTTGCGTTCGGCGAAGTCACCGTTGGTGAATCATCAACCATTGCTCTCAACATCCTTGCAGAAGAATTGAAGGGCGATGTCACTCTCACCCTAAACGACTCTAACAGCGTGTTCTCTTTGGCATCCGCCACCGTCTTGAAAGCCGATGCCGAAGCTGGTGCGGCGGTAAACGTCACTTTCTCCCCCGCCGCAGCACAAGAATATTCAGCGACCGTTACCGTCAGCAGCCAAGATGCCGAATCGGTTGTCGTAACTCTTTCGGGAACTGGGCTTCCCGCAAAAGAAACGCCGCAATTCACCGGCGAGGCAACCGCAGTGACATCCTCGTCGTTCAACGTGGCATGGAACGCCGTTGATTACGCAGCAAGCTACACTCTCGACGTGACCCGCACCGACGGCGGCGACGAATCGTATGTATATGCTCTCGTCACCGACGCTAGCGACCTTGCCGACGGCGACAAGATTGTCATCGTCAGCGACTCTAAAGGCAAAGCCGCCGGCGCACTTAGCGGCACTTATCTTGCCGCCGAAAACGTCACTGTAAGCAATAGTGTCATCAGCGAACTTCCCGACGGCGTGGAACTGTTCACACTTGAAGCCAACGGCACATCATGGTATCTCGCCAATAACGAAGGTCAGTATCTGACATCGACAACCGCAAAGACAATGTCGTATTCTTCCTCCGGTTCTCTCGTTACCATCAGCATTTCTGGCGGCGACGCCACGATCTCCTTTGGTTCGGCAGGCAGAATCCTCTACAATAATACGAGCCCGAGATTCACAACCTACACGAGCAACACATCGGCTTCAATGCTTTTGCCCCAAATCTACAAGCGAGTGCCCGCATCGGCCAACGCGTCGGAATCGGGCAATGAAGCTCACAAGGTTATCACCGGCATTACTGGCACCGACTACACTGTCGAAGGCCTCACCGCCGGAGCCACCTACTCTTGCAAGGTCAAGGCAATCTACCTTGACGAGACCGAAAGCGAATGGAGCAATGCCCTCTCCGTCACCCTTGAAGAAGAGCAAGCGGTGCCCACCATTGTCTGCACGCCCGACGAACTCGACTTCGGCTCAGTTTACACCGACAGCAACAACTCGCTTTCGTTGCTCATCAGCGGCACGAACCTCACCAACGACATTACAGTCGCTATAGAAGGCGATGAATATTTCTCCATCGACAGCTATCAAATCTCCGCCGCCGAAGCAGCTGAGGGCGTTGAAATCAACGTGGCCTACAATCCCACCGTCGCGGGCGGCCACATAGCACTTATCACCCTCTCAAGCGAAGGAGCCGAAGATGTTGAAATTTATGTCTTCGGCAACGCTGAAATCGAGAAGTTGATTCCCGAAGTTGACGAGCCCGACGAAGCAAGCATTACAAGCACATCGTTTGTTGCCAGTTGGAGCGCCGTTCCCAATGCTGAAAGCTACACTCTCGAAGTGACACAAACAAGCTCGGCAAGCGACATCCCCGTCTATTCGCTCGTCACCGACGCCAGCGACCTTGCCGACGGCGACAAGATTATCATCGTCAGCACTGCCAGCGACAAAGCTGCTGGAGCATTAGGCAACAGCGTACTTGGCGCTGAAGATGTCACTATCAGCGACGGCGTGATTTCAGAAATCAGCGACGATGTGGAAGTGTTCACGCTCACAGCCGACGGCACTAATTGGAAACTTGCCAACCGCGAAGGCGCATATCTCACTACCACAGCAGTGAAGAAACTGTCGTACTCTGACAGCGGCACATCCGCAGCGATTTCGATTTCCTCCGGCAACGCCACAATCAGTTTCGGCTCCTCTTTAGGCAGAATCCTCTATAATGCCAGCAGTCCGAGATTTACGACCTACACAAGCAACACGTCATCGTCGATGCTTCTGCCGCAAATCTACAAGTTGACAGCCGTGGCACCCACAAATGCCGCCGTGAAGGCTTACGAACCGATGACTTTCACCGACATCACCGACACGAGCTACACCGTGGAAGACCTTGAAGCGGGCGCATCCTACTCCTACCGCGTGAAGGCCGTCTATACCGACCAAACCGAAGGCGACTGGAGCGACGCTCAATCTGTCACCGTTAAAAATTCGACAGGAATAGACGCCATAGCCATTGACGGGACAGCCGATGCCGTTTGGTACGACCTACGCGGCATTCGTCTTGCCGGCCGACCCTCGGCCACCGGCGTTTACATCCGCATCGTCGGCACAAAAGCTCAAAAAGTCGTTGTGAGATAACCACTCCTCGACAAGCAGCATCCGAAAAAGGGCAGGCCTTCACGGTCTGCCCTTTTCTTCGTTTCTTGTTTCCTGTGTAATGTGTCAGCGAGCGCAGCGAGATGACTGAGAGGTAGTGTATGTGTTTCTCTACCCTTCCGCCCTATCGGGCACGTTTAGCTTCGCACCCAATCGGCATCGCCTCGGCAGGATTCTACCCCTCCGGCTCTTTGAGCCACGTTTTGCTTCGCACCTAATCGGCATCGCCTCGGCATAAGTCAAGCAAGCTTGACATTCTGCTCTCGGCTCGCACGATTCG
>CADBML010000074.1 GCA_902795825.1 uncultured Bacteroidales bacterium | reverse complement strand
CAAGCAAAAAGGACAAGGCACAGCTGGTTGAGCTGGGGGTGCCTGTTACGTAATTGGATGACTGAATTATGGATTAATTGACTTTCAGGAAATTCGGAGAGGATATTTGATAGATGGATGGCGGAAATGAGGGAGCAATGCGGGCATTGTGACCGAGTGACTGCCATCCAGATACAAATATAATCCTGAATTTACGTAAGAGTTTATTGTTTTTACGATTATTTATAAAATCTTTTGAACGTGGAATTGATAGAAAACCCCTTGATCATTTCTTGAATTTTTTTGTGGAGTTGTGCTTCGAATTGGCATAGCACCTTTCTAATTTTGCTCCATAGTTAATCATGTGAGCGAAATGAGCGAAATTGTAAAAATGCGGGATGTGCGGTTCGACCCGAACCTGTTTGTGAACTACCGTTCGGGAACGGTGCTCGACAACCTGCTGTGCAGTTATCAAGGGCTGCCTAAAGGTGTGAACTATATGGTGATTGGCGACCCTGGTGTGGGCAAAACCACCATCATCCTCGACCTGATAGCCAACATTGAGCGCCAAGCGCTTGGTACACGCATCCTCTTCATCAGTGCCGAAATGAACGAGATCGACCTTGCCGTGTATGTGCAACGATATCCCAAGTTCGGCAATCTGAACATCATATTCGTGGAGTCGGACTTCGACGGCAACCGCCACCATTTGAAGGAGATTGAGGATGTCCTTCGTCGTGGTTGGGACATCGTTGCCATCGACTCATTCTATGAGTTGCAGGGAATCGTCAAGGAGGAAGAAGACATCACCATGCGTCTGGCAGAAACCAAATTGCTCTCCCTCATCAAACGGCATAACAAAGCTGAGAACGACACGCGCACCAACACCACCTTTCTCACAATCCAACAGGTGACCAAGAGCGGAGCCTTCATCGGCTCCAACCGGCTGAAGCACATGATTACAGCCATGATGGAGCTGCGGCTCGACAATCCCAAGAACATCTACAGCGACCGCTATGTGGTCTTCTCGAAACACCGCCGAGGCGATGTCGGCGTAAAACTCTACTACAACCTCAGCTCAACAGGCGATGTCTCGTTCGACGAGCAGCGCTACCGCCAGGAACTGCAACTGCGCAACCTGCAAAGCAGCGTCTCGACGCAGCTCCGCGACTTCGCCACCCAATTCGACAATTTGTTTAACAACGAAATACAATAACACAATGGACACAACCGAATTCTACAAAATCAGGCAGGCGGTGCTGTCGCGCCCAATCTGCTACCGCGAACTTGAAGCGAAAGAAATCATAGCCTTGGGCGAGAATCATTACACCGTGGGCAGTGCCACATTTGAGGTCGCGCCCTGTGTGGCTTCAATAATTGACCGTTTCGCTGGAATAAAAACCGGGCAATCGGCCGTGGCTCACGACAGCTATGGCGAGCAGGGCTTGACCAACCTGCGCAACTTCTTCGGACAGGCTGAACAAAGAAATAGCAAACGTATCGTTTTGGCCGCCGACACACAGTCACGGCAAATTGTCGATGCCACCCCCATCCGCGGCCGTATGATTACTCCCGAAGTGTTCTTCGACTTTGCCGAGATGTTTATGGACAAGAACCGGTATCTCCCCGACAAAGTGGAATACTCAATTGACGGCAACAGCCGCATTTCTATCCTAATGAGGCCTGTTGCCGAGCAATTCATGGAATTTGCCTATGGCGACGAATTCATGTTCAACGGCATCCAACTCTTGTGGTCGCCAGGCGAAGTCGGCCTGAACAACTATTATGAGCGGCTGGTGTGTTCCAACGGCTCAATACAGATTTCGAGGCATGCCATCGCAAAAACTCACTCCCCGGAGGCCGCCAAGTTGGAGGCGTTGCTCTACGTTACTGCCGACTCTGAGCCGTTCAAAAAGAACCTTGACAGAATGCTTCTCAGCGCAAGGCTTGCGATGCGCACTTCAGCTTCGGTGCATGAACTGAAAACCGCCATGAAAATTCTTAACGAACATGGCCTGACTGAACACGACGCAAACCAAATCATCCCTTACGAGCCGACCAGGGCGAAATATGAAACCGCCGGATTTCATCTGCGCTCCTCAGAGGAGTCGCAAGCCAAGAGCGACAAAACAATGTGGAAAGTTTTCAACCTGCTTACATTTTTCGCCACGCACAACAAAGTGTGGGCTCCGCAGGACATTCGCCGCTCATCGCTCATGGAGGCTAGCATGAACCTGCTTTTGCGCGAGCGCGACATCAAAGAATACTACAACATATTCTAAGATATGACGGAGTATATCGCTGACACCGACCATTACAACAAGGTGCTCGCTCAGGTGGCGAATGTGAGGCAGAGCCTTTGGATTGGCACTGCCGACATCAAGGACTTGTACGTAAAAGTTGGCGCATCGACCATGCCGTTTCTTGCCGTCATTGCCTTGCTCGTTGGACGTGGCGTGGCGGTGCAGCTCATTCATGCTAAAGAACCTGGTTCGAATTTCAGAGAGGATTTTGACAAGTACCCCGTACTCTATGACCGTTTGGAACGTGTATTATGCCCGCGTGTGCATTTTAAGATGATGGTGTTCGACGGCAAGGAAGTGTATATTGGCAGTGCGAACCTTACGGGGGCTGGCATCGGCATGAAATCCGCCGACAAGCGTAACTTTGAGGCCGGCATCCTTACCGACGACCCCGCAATCGTCGAACGTGTCGTGGCGCAGTTTGATGATGTGTGGATGGGCCGCCATTGCAAAACCTGTAAGCGACGAGGGTATTGTTCTGACCCAATCAATTAGCCCGTCGATTCCCTTGCCGACAATGATGTTTTTGAGGAGTGTAAAGCCGTTGAGCGCCCTGGCCCTGTACAGCATCAACTGCTGTGGAACTGTATGGTGCTGATAGAAATAAGTATATGCTCTGATGTCGCGGCTTTTTATTGTTTTTGTTTATTCCATGACACAGGCTTGACACAGGCTTGACGCGGGCTTTTGCAAGTGAACCATATTTCCTTTGGTTTTCGAGGCAATAAAACGGGCGGTTTCGACGTTAAAAAATTGAGGTGGTGTGCCCGCATAGGGGCGCTCGCCTCGCTGAAGTCTATTCCGTTGATTATTCGTTAAATATGAAGAGATTCACATCCATTATATTCGCTCTTGCGGCAGTGTCGGTCGCAATCTTCGCCGCCGACCCCACCGCCACGCGCTATTCGGCCGAGGAATGTCAGGGGAGTTTGCGCCCTTATGTGGTGCCGAAAACGTCGTACGACTATCCCGACACTCTCACTCCTGTGCATATCAACCATGTCGGCCGCCACGGCTCGCGTTATCCCGCCGGCGCAACCCATTGCCGCCTGATGGCTAACTTGTTGCGTCAGGCCGACTCGCTGGGAACAATCACTGCCAAGGGGAAGTCGCTTCGCCGTCTCGTGGATTACGCCATCGCCAAAACCGCTGGCAACTGGGGCGCGCTCGACTCTCTCGGAATGGCCGAACATCGTGGCATCGCCTCACGAATGTACTTGAATTTCCCCATGCTTTTCAAAGACGGTAAGGTCGAGGCCAGTTCGTCGTATTCGCCCCGCTCGATGATGTCGATGTATTCGTTTGTGCATCAGCTTGCCCGCATGGACAACCATGTCGAAATCAAGGCCTCGTCGGGACGTAGTTTCTCCGCCACGATGCGTCCTTTCGACGTCAATGAGGATTACATCAACTTCCGCAAAGAAGGGTCGATGATGCCGGCCTACGAGGAATATCTCGCCACGAAGATAACCGACGCCCCGCTGCGGCGTGTGCTTGGCGACGCGTTCCCCATCGACGACTCCGTCAAGGCCGACTATGCCCTCGCGGAATATTACGTGCTCGCCGGAATGACGGCGATGGAAGTGTCGTGCAACCTGGCCGACTATTTCACGATTGACGAACTGAACGCGCTGTGGTCGTGTTTCAATCTTCGTCAGTATCTCCAGTGGTCGATGACCACCGTCTCCACAATCCCCGCCGACATAGCCGCTCCGCTGATTCTCGACATTATCGCCGCCGCCGACAAGGTGGTGGAGGGCAAGACTTCCACCACCGTCAACCTGCGTTTCGGCCATGCCGAGACGGTGATGCCTCTGACGGCTCTCCTGCGCTTGAAAGGGTGCTACTACCTGACAAACTATTTCGACACTGTGGCTCAGCATTGGCGCGACTTCGAAGCCTATCCGATGGCGGCGAATGTGCAGTTTATCCTTTTCAAGTCGCGTAGGGGTGGATATTATCTTCGTGTTGACCTCAATGAGGTGCCGGTTCCGCTCATGCCGTCGCAAAACAGGCTCTATACTCCGTGGCGTGAGGCACGCGACTATATGATGCGCTGCATCCCTATTTATTACCAACCCTAAAACAATGCATAATTAGGAATTAGGAATGAGGAATTTTGCTTCGCGATGGAAAGGAGAAGACAGAAGAACATAAGAACAGGTTATCAATGCTGAATTCATAATTCGCAATTCATAATCACTGCTTCGACGCTTAATTCAAATGAATGACTATTAATATCAGATAAATTAACATTTTATGAAAGAATTAAAAGGCACTAAAACAGAACTTAACCTGCAAGAAGCCTTCGCCGGCGAATCGCAGGCCCGCAACAAGTACACCTACTACGCTTCGAAGGCTAAGAAGGACGGATATGTCCAGATAGCCAAGATTTTCGAAGAGACTGCCGCCAACGAGAAAGAACACGCCAAAATCTGGTTCAAACTCCTTCACGGCGGTGCCGTTCCCTCCACCGAAGAGAATCTGCTTGAAGCCGCAACAGGCGAAAACTACGAATGGACCGACATGTATGCCCGTTTCGCTGCCGAAGCCCGCGAAGAAGGTTTCGACCACATCGCTTTCCTCTTTGAGGAGGTGGGCAAAATCGAAAAAGAGCACGAGGAGCGCTATCGCCGATTGCTCGCCAATGTGAAGGAGGCTATCGTTTTCTCGCGCGACGGCGACCAAATCTGGCAATGCTCCAACTGCGGTCACATCGTCATCGGCAAGTCCGCTCCCGAGCGTTGCCCCGTGTGCGACCATCCCCAATCCTATTTCGAACTGAAGGCAAACAATTATTGATCCCCGTTTCGCCGATTCTTGACTTTTAATGCTCAATTGAAATCGTGCATTCGAGTATTCGTGCATTCGAGCATTCGAGTAATCGAGTATTCGAATAATCGAAAAATCGATCCTTTTTCAAACTTTCAACTCTCAACTTTAAAACTTTACATTTATGGATAAGTACGTTTGCGACGTTTGCGGTTATGAATACGACCCCGAAGTAGGCGACCCCGACAACGGCATCGCCCCTGGCACCGCTTTCGAAGACCTCCCCGACGATTGGACCTGCCCCGTCTGCGGCGTGGGCAAAGACAGCTTCAGCCAGGCCTAACTCACTTGAGCGGATTTATAGGAAGCTCCGAGAGGGTTCCTATAAATCCCTCAAAGCTACAGCAAGGAACAAAGGCTTTCGGAAAGCCCCGCCATGCAGTGGGGGTTTCTGAAGGCTTTTTCCGCTCAATGTGAGGACGAAGCCTCGGATTCATGCCGGTCGTAGCCTCGGATTTGTGCCGGCCATATTTTCGTAATTGTGCCGCCTGGCTTTTAGACTGTCAACCCCGCCTAGACCCGCTGAAATGGGCGTATGGAAGCGTTTGCCTCGACGTTCGTGCGGCAGAAGGAAACTTTTACCGCCGAAAGGCGCAAAAAATCAATAAAATTTTGTAATTTTGCACGATTTTATCAAAGAAAACAGAAAATGAAAGCATGTTTTATGGGGCTGGGCTATATAGGCCTGCCCACAGCCATAATTGCCGCCCGCCACGGTGTTGAGGTGCTGGGCGTTGACATCAACCCTTCAGTGGTTGAAAAGACAAATGCCGGACAACTTCATATCGTCGAGCCTGGCTTGGAAACGATGCTGAAAGAAGTCGTAGCCGACGGCAGCCTCCGCGCCGCCACCGAGCCTTCTGCGGCCGACGCCTTCTTCATGGTTGTTCCCACCCCGTTCAAAGGCGACCACCAGCCCGACGTGAGTTATGTCGAATCGGCCACTCGCATGGTGTTGCCGTTCCTCAAAAAAGGCGACCTTTACGTCGTCGAATCCACTTCGCCCGTGGGAACTACCGAAGCTATGGCGAAAATCATCTTCGACGAACGTCCAGAGCTTAAAGGCGAAATCTTCATAGCATACTGCCCAGAGCGAGTGCTCCCCGGCAATGTGATTTATGAGCTCGTCAACAACGACCGTGTGATCGGCGGCCTCGACGAAGCATCGACCGACAAGGCCATCGAATTCTATTCCCAATTCGTCAAAGGCACTCTCCACCGCACCAACGCCCGCACCGCCGAAATGTGCAAACTCACCGAGAACTCCTCGCGCGACGTGCAGATCGCTTTCGCCAACGAGTTGTCGATGATTTGCGACGCCGCGGGAATCAACGTGTGGGAGCTTATCTCGCTCGCTAACCGCCATCCGCGCGTCAACATCCTCCAGCCCGGTTGCGGCGTGGGAGGACACTGCATCGCTGTCGATCCTTATTTCATCACGGCCGATTTCCCGAAAGAATCGCGCCTAATCGCCCAAGCCCGCGAAATCAACAATTTCAAGGCCGAGTATTGCGCCGAGAAAGTCAAAAACGCCATGTTGCGCTTCGAACTCGATCACAAGCGCAAACCCGTCGTGGCAATGATGGGCCTCGCCTTCAAGCCCAACATCGACGACCTTCGCGAATCGCCGGCGAAATACATCACCACGAAAGTGATGCAAAGTTGCAACAATGCCGAAATCCTCGTTGTCGAGCCTAACATCAAGGAGCACAATGTATTCAAGCTGACCCCGTTCGACGAAGCCTACCGGCGCGCCGACATCGTGGCGCTGCTCACAGCTCACAATGAGTTCCGGACGCTTGGATACCGCGACGATAAGGTGATCCTCGACTTCTGCGGTATCTTCAAGAAATAAAGCCTCACGTTTAACCCGTAATCCTTTCGTAGATTTGACCACGATATCGCTTAACGGACTGAATGTCTATCCTTTCGCGTCGGTTGACGAGATTTTGGAATACGTCGATCGCAATCCTTCGCTGCTCGTAGCCATCAATGCCGAGAAAGTTGTCAATGCCGATGCCCTGACGCGCGAAATCGTCAACGGCGGCATAGGCTATTGCGACGGTGCCGGCGCAGTCAAGGCCGTGCGCCGCAAGGGGGCGAAGGATGCCATCCGAATCCCCGGATGCGAGCTGTGGCTCAACATCATCGAAAAGTATCAAAAAGAGAAAACTTTCTATGTGGTTGGCGCCAAGCCTGAAGTGAACGAGGAAGTCGTGGCAAAATTGCGTCAGGACTACCCCGACATCCGCATTGTCGGCCACCGCGACGGATATATCCGCACCGACGAGGAGCGCCAGTCGCTCATCGACGATGTTGCCGAAAAGCGCCCCGACGTGGTGTTCGTGGCTATGGGTTCGCCCAAGCAGGAGCTTCTGATGGGCGATATGCGCAAGCGTCATCAGGCAATTTATCAGGGATTGGGCGGCTCGTTCGATGTCTATACCGGGCGAGTGCAACGCGCGCCGCGGTGGTGGCGTGAGCACAACCTTGAGTTCGCCTACCGCTTCTTGAAGCAGCCGAGCCGTTTCCGTCGTGAGCTAAAACGGTTGAAGTTCGCTTGGTGGATGCTCATTGGCAAAGTATAGTGGCTTTTTATAGGTTCCAAGTTCTAAAGATGTCAAAACAATCAGCAGCATGAAGAAAATAATGCTCGTTTTCGGGACCCGTCCCGAAGCCATCAAGATGGCGCCGCTTGTCAAGGAACTTCAGTCGCACGCCGACGAGTTCGAAACAGTTGTGTGCGTTACAGCCCAGCATCGCGAGATGCTCGACCAAGTGCTCTCCATTTTTGAAATCACTCCCGATTACGACCTCAACATAATGCGTAAAGGCCAGGACCTCTACGACGTGACATCGCGGGTGCTGTTGGGAATGCGCGACGTGCTCAGCGAAGTCCGCCCCGACCTTGTGCTCGTCCATGGCGACACCTCAACATCGACAGCGGCGGCGCTCGCAGCCTTCTATCGCCAGATTCCCGTGGGACACGTCGAGGCGGGACTCCGCACCTACGACATTTATTCCCCATGGCCCGAGGAAATGAACCGTCAGCTCACCGGACGCATTGCCACTCTCCAACTCTCTCCCACACAGCGCAGCCGTCAAAACCTCCTTAACGAAGGCACTCCCGAATCCCACATCACCGTCACGGGAAACACCGTCATCGACGCCCTCCACATGGTGGTGAGGAAAATCGAAGCCGACAAAGATTTGGAAAGGAAAGTGCGCGATTACATCGTCACAATGGGCTACGACCTTAGCCGCCTCGACAGCTGTCGGCGCTTGGTGCTCATCACCGGCCACCGCCGCGAAAACTTCGGCGACGGCTTCCTCAATATCTGCAACGCCATCAAAGACCTCGCCGAGCGTTATCCCGACGTCGATTTCCTTTATCCGATGCACCTCAACCCAAATGTGCGCCGGCCCATCAACGAAGTGTTCTCAGGCATCGAGCACGCCAACGTGTTTTTCATCGAGCCGGTCGATTATCTCTACTTCGTCTATCTGATGAAGTCAAGCTACATAATCCTCTCCGACAGCGGTGGCATTCAGGAGGAAGCCCCCTCGTTGGGCAAGCCTGTGCTCGTCATGCGCGAGGTGACGGAGCGCCCTGAAGCCCTTGAGGCGGGCACTATCCGCCTAGTCGGCACCAACCGCCAGCTCATTGTCGACGAAGCCTCGAAATTCCTCGACGACGAGGAATATTATCTCGCCAATCAGCGGATAGCGAACCCATTCGGCGACGGCCACGCCTGCCAACGGATTTACGAGTTCATTAAAAAATTCTTTAACAAATAACTGCACCATACCGCCAAAATTCACTACACTCCCTTTGCCATGACACATTTTGATTCCGACTATCTTGAGGGCTGCCACGCCAAAATTCTCGAAACGCTGACATCGACCAATATGCGCCAGACCGTGGGCTATGGACGCGACGAATTTTCGGAAGAGGCGCGCGCGAAAGTGCTCGCGGCTTGCGGCAATCCCGATGCGGAAGTGGAGTTTATGGTGGGCGGCACGCAGACCAACGCCACTATCCTCAAGGCCATCCTTCGTCCCTACGAATCGGTCGTGTCGGTCGAATCAGGTCATATCAACGGTCACGAAGCCGGCGCGGTGGAAGGTACTGGACATAAAATTTTGACGCTCCCCTCTCACAATGGGAAATTCGACCTCGACGAACTCGAAACGTTCATCAGTGAATGGCGAGCCAACACCAACGACTACGAACACGTCACTTGGCCTGCCGTTGTCTATATCTCACAACCCACCGAATTGGGCACTCTATATTCGCTCGACGAATTTCGCCGTTTGCGCAAGATTTGCGACGACCATCAGTTGAGCCTATTTGCCGACGGCGCCCGTCTGGGTTACGCTCTCGCTTCACCCGCAAACGACGTGTCTCTCCCCGAGCTCGCCAAACTTTGCGACGCCTTTTATATTGGCGGTACTAAAGTGGGCGCTCTTTTCGGCGAGGCTGCCGTCGTCCGCCGCGGCCTTATCCCGCATTTCCGCACTGTCATCAAGCAGGATGGCGCGCTCCTCGCAAAAGGCCGCCTGCTCGGTGTGCAGTTCTCCGTCCTTTTCACCGACAATCTCTATCAGCGTATCGCCGAAAATGCCATCGCCTGCGCCGAAAAGATGCGCAAAGGTCTGACGGCAAAAGGCTACGAACTGCTCTACGACGCCCCGACAAACCAAGTTTTTGTCGCACTCGACGCAAAAGGCTACGACCTTTTCAGCCGCGTTACAACCTTCACCGACTGGGGGCATCTCGCCAATGGCCGACGGGTGATTCGGCTTACCACTTCGTGGGCGACCGCTCCCGAAGCCATCGACACACTTATCGCTGACCTCGGATAATCCGTTTTTCTCATCGATTATGAACATAACAGTATATTGTTCCGCGCGACGGAAAGCCATCGACGACTATGGCGCCGATGTGGCGGAAATAGGCAAATATATCGGCGAGGCGGGTCACACGCTTGTGTATGGAGGCGTGGGCTTCGGACTGATGCGTGTAGTGGGCGAATCTGTGGCTAAGGCCGGAGGTAGGGTGGTGGGCGTGCTCCCCGAACGTCGCCGCATTGACGAGTGCGAGGCCAATACCGTCACTCTCCACGTGCCGGGTCTCGACGAAAGGAAAACCCAAATGATCGAGATGGGGGAGTGCTTCCTTGTCCTTCCGGGCGGTTATGGCACCCTCGACGAGTTGTTCTCGACCTTTGCCGCACTGAATTTCAACTACGACAAACGAAGAAAAATCGTCATCCTCAATATCAATGGCATTTACGACCCCGTGCTGTCGCAACTGAGGCTTATGGCCGACGCGGGCCTTTTCGACGCTGCCCACTTGCGGAGGCTCGTTGTGGTCGGTTCCGCCGACGAATGCATTGAGGCGCTGACAGTAATATCAAACTACTTTGACAATGAAGAAGAGTAATGTTTACACCCGCACGGGCGACTCTGGCACCACATCGCTCGTTTCCGGCACCCGTGTCGAAAAATGCGACCCCCGCATCGACGCTTACGGCACAATCGACGAACTTAATTCGGTCCTCGGGCTGGTGCTTTCGTTCGACGGCCAGTCATCGCCCGAGGCATCGGAAATAGTCCGTTTCATCCAGCACCGCCTGTTCAGTCTCGGCGCTTATCTCGCCGACGACCGCCAATTGGATGCATGCTACGTTACCGCCGACGATATAGCGCGCATCGAGGCTGCCATCGACCTTATCGACTCCCAACTGCCGACGCTCCGCAATTTTCTCCTGCCTGCTGGGTGCAACGCCGCTGCTGCTGCCCACATGGCACGCACTGTCGCTCGCCGCGCTGAACGCCTCATGGTGGCGCTGTCTAAATCGGTGGATGTCAAGCCCGAAGCCCTGAAATTCGTCAATCGTATTTCCGACCTTATGTTTGTCATTGCCCGCCAATGCAACTTTATTTCAGGTGTTGATGAAATATTTTGGTCAAAAGATTGCTAATTTCTAAAATTAGCACTACTTTTGCAGTCCAAATAACGAACAACAACTTTTATAGCATAACTATGTATTGGACATTAGAATTAGCATCGAAACTCGAAGATGCGCCCTGGCCCGCATCAAAGGAGGAATTGATTGATTTCGCCATACGCTCAGGCGCCCCTATGGAAGTGATTGAAAACCTTCAGGAAATCGAAGACGAAGGCGAGGACTACGAAAGCATAGAGGACATTTGGCCCGACTACCCTTCGAAGGAAGACTTCTTCTTCAACGAGGATGAGTATTAGTAGGATTTATTTAGTCTAAATCATTTAATACCAGCGAGATAAGCAAATTTTATTTGTTTGTCTCGCTGGTGTTTTATAATCTGTATCGTTTCATTTTTATTCTGTTATCTGGTTCCATATACTTTCTGATATAGAACTTCATCCTT
>CADBML010000073.1 GCA_902795825.1 uncultured Bacteroidales bacterium | reverse complement strand
GTGCTTGATTTGGCAGGGGTTGCCGAAAACTACGGAGTGGCTCGGCACATCGCAGTTGACGTAACTGTTCGGCGCTATCAACACATCATCGCCAATCTTGACGTTTCCGACAATAACGGCGTTGATGCCAATCCACACTTCGTTGCCTATTGTCGGAACTCCCATGAATCGGCCGCGATTGGCTATGCCGATAACGGCGCCGCGATGAATGTTGCAGTTCCGACCGATAGTGGCTTTGGCGTTGACGGTTATATCGCGAGGATGTCCGATGTATAGACCTGGGCCAATCGACATCCATGGAAATATGCAGATTCCGTATTTCAAACTCATCCTAATCAACAGTCTTTTGTGATAAGCCTTTACAAATTTGTTCTTCGACTCTTGAACTGCGCGGAGATGACGGAGATAGGTCAAGGCGCGTTTGACTTCGCCTTTGGGTTTGCCGCCCCCCCTATATTATATCGCTGTAAATCAAGAGAATAGTTACTGCTCATCGGTTATCTTTTTAGAGGTTCGGTTTTTGCTTTGAGCCAAGCGGCTTGTTCGGGATTGAGGCGTGGGAGAAGCACTTCTCGGCAACGTGCGTGGTAGTCGTTGATCCATTGGATTTCCTCGTCAGTCATGATTGACGTGTCGAAAAGTTTGAGGTCGAAGGGGAAAAGGGTGAGCGTTTCGAATCTGAAGAAGCGGCCAAACTCGGTTTCCTCGTCTTCGACGGTCAATATGAGGTTTTCACAACGCACGCCGTATCGGTCGGCAAGGTAGATGCCAGGTTCGTTGGAAACGACCATGCCCGGAAGCAGGGGAGTGGGGACGTAGTTGAGGCGGATTGACTGCGGGCCTTCGTGTACTCCGAGGAAGAAACCTACACCATGGCCTGTGCCGTGGAGGTAGCTTTTGCCTTCAGCCCAAAGGAATTGGCGAGCGAGCGCGTCGAGTTGTGCGCCCACAGTGCCCTCCGGGAATTTGGCGCGTGCGAGAGCGATATGGCCTTTCATGACGAGCGTGAAGTCGCGTCGCTCTTCGGCGGTGGTGTTGCCAAGAGTGACGGTGCGGGTGATGTCGGTGGTTCCGTCGAGGTATTGCGCTCCTGAATCGAGAAGGAGGATGCCTTCGGGATGGATAGTCGCGTTGGAAGATTCGTCGGCGAAATAGTGGACGATGGCCCCGTGCCCTTTATAGCCGCAAATTGTGTCGAAACTGTCTTCACGATAGAGCGGATGCTCGCTGCGGAATTCCGTGGCTATCCGAGCCACATCCATTTCGGTCAGTTCTTCGCCGGCGGCAAGTTTACGTTCGATTTCCATGAAAGTCTTGACGAGAGCTACGCTGTCGCGGGCAAGGGCCTCGCGCAGACTATTGATTTGGACCGGATTCTTGCATGCCTTGATGAGTGCGACGGGCGAATCGGCGGCTATGCCGCGATTGCCGAGCGTCGAGGCGATTATGTCGGGCACGGCGGCCGGGTTGTATGCCACTTTTGCGTCGCTTGGTAGGCTGCCGATGAATTTCAGTAAATCCTCATAAGGCTTTACGGAGATGTCGTTCGCCTTAAGATAGCTGGCGGTGTCGGCGATTTTTTCTTTGTCGATAAACAAAACTGAGCCGCCTTTGTGGTCGAGATATAGGAATGCGATGAACACAGGAATGCTCGGCACGTCGGAACCTCGCATGTTTAGAATCCAAGCGATTTCGTCGAGGGCGCCTATTATAGTAGATTCCGCTCCGGCGTTTTTGACATTCGCCATGACGCGCTCGATGCGGCTTACGGTGGTTTCACCGGAATATTTGACGTCGTGTAGGTACGTCGGGGTGGCGGGACACCCCGGGCGGTCGGTCCAGATTTCGTCGATGGGGTCGAAGTGCACAAGCTCGATGCCCTTGCTGCCGAAAATCGAGCGGAGGTAGTCGGCCTCTTGGCGGGTGAGGAGCATGAGGTCAACGCCGAGTTTGTCGCCTTCTTTCAGTCGGTCGAGCAGATAGTCTTCAATCGGCGGCGTTGAGGGCAGACCGTCGCGCATCATTATGATGCCGGAGTCTTTGAGCTCGATTTCTCCCTGAAGGAAGTAGCGAGAGTCGGTCCAAAGGAGTGCTTCGTTGGCAGTGACCACGAGATTGCCGTCGGAGCCGGTGAAGCCCGATAGCCATTCGCGCACTTGCCAGCGCTCGGCGAAATATTCTTGACTGTGATGAGGGTCGGTGTGGACTACGATAGATGCGGCGATGCCCTGGTCGGCCATCGCGCGGCGGAAACTCTCGATTCGAGATGTGAAAATGTTTGCCATGTATAATTAATTAATGTGTTACGCCTGCAAAGGTAGTCAATATTTCTCTATTTGCAAAATGTGCCACACATAAAGGCTGGCAAAAAAGTACTCGGTTGTTTTGCCGTCGCGCCGGAAAAGCGGAGAACAATGGAATCACGTGCATAAACCTGTGTCCTCTAACATCCCAAGTCATCGTTAACCCCTTAACAAGGTTAACAGAAATCGAGGTTATAAACATAAATTATCAACAATTATCCATTAATTATAATTTGTGGTTAATTGGCAAAGGTTTTGATGGCTTCGCCACCGTGGGCTGCCTTTCAGGCAACTCCCGCTTCGGCATCTCCCCGAGCCACTTCGTAGGTTCCTCATTCCTCATTATGCATTGTGCATTGTGCATTATTTCGAAACTGGGAAGAATGAAAAAAACAAGTTGAATCTGCACAAGTTGAATCTGTAATAAAAAAAACAAAAATAAGCGCGAAAAATTTTGTGGGATAAAAAAGAATTTGTAACTTTGCAGTCGCTTTGGGAGTTGGCGACAACTTTCCGGGGCAAAAAGCCTCTTTAGCTCAGTTGGCCAGAGCACGTGATTTGTAATCTCGGGGTCGTTGGTTCGAATCCGACAAGAGGCTCAAACAAAGCGAGATTCGTCGCAATGCCGGCGGAAAAAAGTCTCGTGAAGGGCGAATTCCAGAGTGGCCAAATGGGGCAGACTGTAAATCTGCTGGCGCACGCCTTCGGTGGTTCGAATCCATCTTCGCCCACGCAGGGGACTGCGGAAGTAGCTCAGTCGATAGAGCATCAGCCTTCCAAGCTGAGGGTCGCGGGTTTGAGCCCCGTCTTCCGCTCAAAATAAACGCCAATGTAGCTCAGTGGTAGAGCGCATCCTTGGTAAGGATGAGGTCGCGGGTTCAACTCCCGCCATCGGCTCTAAACAGAGGCAGCCGGCCGATAGCGCGAAAGTCGCTGTCGGGGTTGTTTTGTGAGTACGAAATCAAATTTTACAAATAATTCTTTTTATTAAAACAAAGTTATGGCAAAAGAGAAATTCGAAAGAACCAAACCGCACGTAAACATTGGTACTATCGGTCACGTTGACCACGGTAAAACCACTTTGACCGCCGCCATCACCCAGGTTTTGGCAAAAAAAGGTCTCTCCGAAGTTAAGTCGTTCGACCAGATCGACAACGCTCCCGAAGAAAAGGAACGTGGTATCACCATCAACACCGCTCACGTAGAGTATGAGACAGCTAACCGCCACTATGCACACGTTGACTGCCCGGGTCACGCCGACTACGTCAAGAACATGGTGACCGGTGCCGCTCAGATGGACGGTGCTATCATCGTTGTGGCTGCCACCGACGGTCCGATGCCCCAAACACGTGAACACATCCTTCTCGCACGCCAAGTAAACGTTCCCCGCATCGTTGTCTTCCTTAACAAATGCGACATGGTCGACGACGAAGAAATGCTCGAGCTCGTTGAAATGGAAATGCGTGAACTCCTCTCACAGTATGACTATGACGGTGACAACACACCTATCATTCGTGGCTCAGCTCTCGGCGCCCTCAACGGCGAACCCCAATGGGAAGCAAAGGTTATGGAACTCATGGACGCAGTCGATACTTGGATCCCCCTGCCTCCGCGCGACGTTGACAAACCTTTCTTGATGCCTGTCGAAGACGTCTTCTCAATCACTGGCCGCGGTACTGTAGCCACCGGTCGTATCGAGACTGGTGTTGTCAAAGTTGGTGACGAAGTTCAAATCATGGGTCTTGGCGCAGAACGCAAATCGGTTGTCACCGGTGTCGAAATGTTCCGCAAGCTCCTTGACCTGGGCGAAGCAGGCGACAACGTCGGTCTTCTCCTCCGTGGTATTGACAAGAACGAAGTCCGCCGTGGTATGGTTATCTGCCACCCGGGTATGGTTCATCCTCACAGCAAATTCAAAGCTCAAATCTACGTTTTGAAGAAAGAAGAAGGTGGCCGTCACACTCCGTTCCACAACAACTATCGTCCCCAGTTCTACATCCGCACGCTTGACGTCACTGGCCAAATCACCCTTCCCGAAGGAATCGAAATGGTCATGCCCGGCGACCACGTGTCGATCAATGTGGAATTGATCACCCCCGTTGCTTGCAGCCAAGGTCTCCGCTTCGCTATCCGTGAAGGTGGCCGCACCGTAGGTTCGGGTCAGATCACTGAAATCCTCGACGACTAATCTTTCGAGATTATCTCTCAACCAGAACAAGAATGGCGGTCGGCCTACGGGCCGGCGGCCATTATAAACGGGAATAGCTCAGTTGGTAGAGCATCGGTCTCCAAAACCGAGGGTCGTGAGTTCGAGTCTTACTTCCCGTGCAAAACAAATAAACATCAATGAAGAAATTAAAATTACTTACGAATATTGAGGAGTCTTATACCGAGCTTCGATATAAGACTTCTTGGCCCACGAAGAGCCAGTTGATCCGTAGCGCAGTGACGGTGCTTGTCGCTTCCATTTTTTTAGCACTGATCATTTTCGCTATCGATTCAGTTTTCAAATTCATCATGTCGGAAGGCGTCTATAAATTGCCGAGCCTGTTCTCGTAATCTTTTGCAGCAATGTCGGAAGAATCAAGCATCAAATCGGTAAAAGACCTTCTGGCCGACGAGAATTTGTCGGCTGAGGAGCGTGCGCGCATTGAGAGGCAGCTGTCGGCGAGCCGCGGGGAGTCAACATCATATCTGCCCGAAAAGGCATGGTATGTGCTCCGCGCAATCTCGGGGAAAGAGGCTTCCGTGAAGGAAATCCTCGACGGAGCCATCAAAAACTCCGACCTCGGACACTTCCTCTTCCAGGTGCTCATCCCCATGGAGAAGGTGCTCCAAGTGCGTAACGGCAAAAAGGTTGTCAAAGAACGCAACCTCTATGGCGGTTATGTGTTTGTGGAGGCAATCCTCACTCCTGAGGTCGAGAACCAGTTGCGCAACACGACCAACGTCATCGACTTCCTGAAGGGCAAGGACCGCGGCTCCAAGCCGGAGGCCCTGCGCTTCTCTGAAGTCCAGAGGATGTTGGGCGTGGCCGATGCCTTCAACAATATCGACGAGGACGACATCGAATATCGTGTGGGCGACACCGTCAAGGTCAATTACGGACCTTTCAGCGGTTTCGTCGGCACCATTCAGGAAGTCAACCAAGAAAAGAGAAAGCTGGTGGTCATGGTCAAAATTTTCGGCCGTCAGACCCCGCTGGAACTCGAAAATTCGCAAGTGGAACTTGAACTGTCGTGACGGCGCGTTGTTACGGACGTCGCCCCATCGACAGGGAGAGTTGTGTGTGTTAAACAATTAATTAAAGCAAATAGAAATGGCTAAAGAAATTGCTGGACAAATCAAATTACAGATTAAAGGTGGAGCCGCAAATCCTTCACCGCCAGTAGGCCCCGCTTTGGGTTCTAAGGGTATTAACATCATGGATTTCTGCAAGCAATTCAATGCTCGCACTCAGGAAAAGGCCGGTAAAGTGCTTCCCGTTGTGATCACTTACTACACCGACAAGAGCTTCGACTTCGTGGTCAAAACTCCGCCGGCAGCCGTGCAACTCCTCGAGGCAGCAAAGGTCAAGGGCGGCTCAGCCCAGCCTAACCGCACTAAAGTGGCTTCTGTCACTTGGGAGCAGGTTAAAGCTATCGCAGAAGACAAGATGGCCGATTTGAACTGCTTTACCGTCGAATCAGCTATGCGGCTGATTGCCGGAACGGCCAGAAGTATGGGTATCACCGTAAAAGGGGAGTTCCCTGGTAACAACTAATAAACTTCAATTGAAATGAGTAAACTCACCAAAAATCAAAAGATTGCGTTAGAAAAGATTGAAGCCGGGAAGACTTACACTCTTGCGGAAGCCGCAGAGAAGGTGAAGGAAATCACCTACACCAAATTCGATGCGTCGCTTGACATTGATGTCCGTCTTGGCGTAGATCCCCGCAAGGCCAACCAGATGGTGCGTGGCGTTGTCACTCTGCCTCACGGCACTGGCAAAGTTGTCCGCGTGCTCGTCCTCTGTAATCCCGACGCCGAAACGGCCGCTAAGGCAGCCGGCGCGGATTATGTAGGCCTCGACGAATACATTGATAAAATCAAAGGAGGTTGGACCGATGTAGATGTCATCATCACTCAGCCCGCCATCATGGGTAAAATCGGCGCCCTCGGCCGTATCCTCGGTCCGCGTGGCTTGATGCCGAACCCCAAGAGCGGCACAGTGACCCCCGACGTCGCCAAAGCTGTCGAAGAAGTGAAGAAAGGTAAAATCGACTTCAAGGTCGATAAAAATGGTATCGTCCACGCTTCCATCGGCAAAGTGTCGTTCCCGACTGAAAAAATGGTCGATAACGCCCGCGAATTTATCAACACTCTGATTAAACTCAAACCCGCAACAGCTAAGGGCACTTATATCAAGAGCATTTATCTTTCAAGCACGATGAGCCCCGGCGTGAAAGTCGACGCTAAATCAATCGAAGGTTAATCATTAAACTTTAACAACAATGAGAAAAGAAGATAAAGGCCTTGTTATAGATAAAATCGCGGAAACTCTCAAGCAGTATCCGTCGTTCTACCTCGTCGAAACCGCCGGTTTGAACGCTGAAAAAACGAGCGACCTCCGCCGCGCCTGCTTCAAAGCCGGCATCAAGCTGATGGTCGTCAAGAACACCTTGCTCAAGAAAGCCCTCGAGACCCTCGACGCCGACTTTTCCGAGCTTTATCCCTCCTTGGCAGGAGCCACCTCCATTATGTTCACTAACGTGGGCAACGCTCCTGCAAAGCTTATCAAGAACTTCGTGAAGAAAAACGATACTCTTCCCGCGCTTAAGGCCGCTTATGTCGAGGAATCGTTCTATATCGGTGCCGACCAGCTCACAACTCTCGCCAGCATCAAGAGCAAGAACGAACTCATCGCCGACGTTGTCGCTTTGCTGCAATCGCCCGCGAAGAATGTCATCAGCGCCCTCCAGTCGGGTGGCAACACTATCCACGGTGTGCTTGAAACATTATCAAAAAAATAACAATCAATTTGAAATACTAACAATTTAATTCATACTAAAATGGCAGATCTTAAAGCTTTTGCTGAACAACTCGTAAACCTCACCGTTAAAGAAGTTAACGAACTTGCTCAAATCCTCAAAGAAGAATATGGTATCGAACCCGCCGCTGCTGCTGTAGCAGTTGCTGCAGGCCCCGCAGCCGGTGGCGCTGCTGAAGCCGAAGAAAAGACTTCGTTCGACGTGGTCCTCAAGGCTCCCGGCGCAAGCAAGCTCGCAGTCGTTAAACTCGTCAAGGAACTCACCGGTCTTGGCCTCAAAGAAGCCAAAGAACTCGTCGACGGAGCTCCCTCAACCGTTAAGGAAGGCCTTGCCAAGGCTGACGCTGAAGGTCTTAAAAAGCAACTCGAAGAAGCAGGCGCAGAAGTTGAACTTAAATAATATTGCCTAATCTTCAGGTAATTAGGTTAAGAATCTTCTTCGATGTAGATTCTTAACCTTTTTGTGCTATTTTTTATTTTGAGTTCCACTAATCATTTAATTTCGATGTCAACTTCAACAGCTTCAAAACCCCGTATTAACTTTTCGTCGGTTAAGAATCCATATCCTTATCCCGACTTCCTCGAGGTGCAGCTCAAGTCGTTCAGCGACTTCCTCCAACTCGACACCCCTCCTGAAAAAAGAAATAATGAGGGACTCTTCAAAGTCTTTTCCGAGAACTTCCCTATTGCTGACACCCGCAATAACTTCAAGCTCGAATTTCTCGATTATTACATCGACCCGCCGCGCTACACCATCGAGGAGTGTCTCCGCCGCGGTCTCACCTACAGTGTGCCCCTGAAAGCCAAGCTTATGCTTTCTTGCGAAGACCCCGACCATGAGGACTTCGCCACTTCAATTCAGGACGTTTTTCTCGGTCAGATCCCTTACATGACCGAAAACGGCACGTTCGTCATCAACGGAGCCGAGCGCGTCGTCGTCTCCCAGCTCCACCGTTCGCCGGGTGTGTTCTTCGGGCAAAGTACCCACACTAACGGCACTAAACTCTATTCAGCCCGTATCATCCCCTTCCGCGGCTCGTGGATTGAGTTCGCTACCGACATTAACAATGTCATGTACGCTTATATCGACCGCAAGAAGAAGTTGCCCGTGACTACTCTTCTCCGCGCCATCGGGCTTGAAAGCGACAAGGATATTATCGAAATTTTCGGATTAGCCGAAGAACTCACTATCAACGAGGAAAACCTCAAGGCCGCCGTAGGCCGCAAACTCGCCGCCCGTGTGCTCAAAACATGGTCGGAGGACTTCGTCGATGACGACACCGGCGAGGTGGTCTCCATTGAGCGTATTGCCGTTGTTGTCGATCGCGAAACTGTCATTACCGAGGACCTTATACAGCCGATTCTCGATTCTGGCGCTTCGTTCATCCTCGTTCACAAGGACGACGCCAACATCAGCGACTACCAGATTATCCACAACACTTTCCAAAAGGATATGACCAACTCCGAGAAGGAGGCCATCCAGCACATCTACCGGCTTCTGCGCAACGCCGAGCCGCCGGACGATAACAGCGCCAAGGAGGTGATCCAAAACCTCTTCTTCTCTGAGAAACGTTACGATCTCGGCAATGTCGGACGCTACCGCATCAACCGCAAGCTCAATCTCGACATCCCCTACGACGTGAGAGTGCTCACGAAAGAGGATATTATTGCTATCATCAAGTATCTTATCGAGCTTATCAACTCCAAAGCCGATGTGGACGATATCGACCACTTGAGCAACCGCCGCGTGCGCACTGTCGGAGAGCAGCTCAGCCAGCAGTTCACCGTCGGATTGGCGCGCATGGCCCGCACTGTGCGCGAGCGCATGAACGTGCGCGACAACGAGGTGTTCACCCCGACCGAACTTGTCAACGCCAAGACCATCTCTTCGGTTATCAACACTTTCTTCGGTACGAACGCCCTCTCGCAGTTTATGGACCAGACCAACCCGCTCGCCGAAATCACCCACAAACGCCGTATGTCGGCTCTCGGTCCCGGCGGTCTGTCGCGTGAGCGCGCCGGCTTCGAAGTGCGCGACGTCCACTACACCCACTACGGACGCCTCTGCCCGATTGAGACTCCTGAAGGCCCGAACATCGGTCTGATTTCCTCGCTTTGCGTGTATGCTAAAATCAACGACCTCGGCTTCATCGAGACTCCTTATCGTCCGGTCGAGAACGCCAAAGTTGATCTCAACAACGAAAACATCGTCTATCTCACCGCCGAAATCGAAGAAGGACAGGTGATCGCACAAGGCAATGCCCCGATTAACGACGACGGCACGTTTATCCGCGACCGTGTGAAAGCGCGCCTTGAGGCCGACTTCCCGATTGTAAAACCCGAAGAGGTTAATCTCATGGACGTCTCGCCGACACAAATCGCGTCAATCGCCGCATCGCTGATACCGTTCCTCGAGCATGACGACGCTAACCGTGCCCTTATGGGCTCGAACATGATGCGTCAGGCTGTGCCCCTCCTTCGCCCGGAAGCCCCCATCGTCGGCACCGGAATCGAAGGACAGCTCATCCGTGATTCACGCACCCAAATCACCGCCGAAGGCGACGGTGTGGTGGAATTTGTCGATGCCACAAAGATTGTTGTCCGTTACGACCGTACTGAAGAAGAAGAGTACGTCAGCTTCGAACCGGCCGTCAAGACCTACACAATCCCCAAGTTCCGCAAGACAAACCAAAGCACCACCATCGACCTGCGCCCCATTTGCGACAAAGGTCAGCGCGTTAAGGCCGGCGACATCCTCACCGAAGGCTACTCCACCGAGCGCGGCGAGCTCGCTCTCGGTCGCAACCTAAAAGTGGCGTTCATGCCGTGGAAAGGTTACAACTATGAGGACGCTATCGTTCTCAATGAGCGAATCGTGCGTGAGGATATCCTGACATCAGTCCATGTCGATGAATACTCTCTCGAAGTGCGCGAGACAAAGCGCGGCTTGGAAGAGCTCACTTCCGACATCCCCAATGTCAGCGAAGAGGCCACAAAGGACCTCGACGAGCGCGGTATCATCCGCATCGGTGCCCACGTTGTCCCCGGCGACATCATGATCGGTAAAATCACTCCTAAGGGCGAATCCGATCCGACGCCGGAAGAGAAGCTCCTGCGCGCCATCTTCGGCGACCGTGCAGGCGATGTCAAGGACGCTTCGCTCAAGGCTTCTCCTTCGTTGAAAGGCGTAGTGATTGGCACCGACCTCTTCCAGCGTGCCACCAAGTCGCCCAGCAGCCGCAAGGACCAGAAGACAATCCTCGCCAAGCTCGACGAAGATTATGCCGCACGCAGTGCCGAACTTAAGGCTCTCCTCGTGGAGAAGCTCCTTAAGCTCACCCAGGGCAAGCAGTCGCAGGGCGTGAAGGACTTCCTCGGCGATGACATCATTCCCAAAAACGGACGTTTCACCGCCGAAAAGCTTTCCACCATCAACTTCGACACTGTCAACCTCAGCCGCTGGACCAACGATGAACGCCGCAACGAACTCATCCGCACGTGCGTCGTCAACTACATCCGCAAGTCGAAAGAGCTCAACGCCGAGCTGCTCCGCCGCAAATACGACGTATCTATCGGCGACGAACTTCCTTCGGGCATCATGAAGATGGCTAAGGTCTATATCGCTAAGAAACGCAAAATCGGCGTTGGCGACAAGATGGCCGGACGTCACGGCAACAAGGGTATCGTTTCGCGCGTCGTGCGCCAGGAAGATATGCCCTTCCTCGCCGATGGTACTCCCGTCGATATTGTGCTCAACCCCCTCGGCGTGCCTTCGCGTATGAACCTCGGACAGATTTTCGAAACTGTCCTCGGTTGGGCCGGCTCCATCCTCGGCGAAAAATTTGCCACTCCGATTTTTGACGGAGCAAGCCTCGACGACCTTAACGCATGGACCGACAAGGCAGGGCTTCCGCGCTACGGCAAAACCTATCTCTACGACGGCGGAACCGGCGAACGGTTCGACCAGCCCGCCACTGTGGGTGTCATCTATATGCTCAAACTCGGCCACATGGTCGAAGACAAGATGCACGCGCGCAGTATCGGCCCGTACTCGCTCATCACCCAGCAGCCGCTTGGCGGTAAGGCCCAATTCGGTGGTCAGCGCTTCGGCGAAATGGAAGTGTGGGCGCTCGAAGCTTTCGGCGCATCCCACATCCTTCAGGAAATCCTCACCATCAAGAGCGACGACGTCACCGGACGCAGCAAGGCCTATGAGGCCATCGTCAAGGGCGAACCGATGCCGCCGGCAGGTATTCCTGAATCTCTCAACGTCCTTCTCCACGAGCTCCGTGGCTTAGGTCTGAGCGTCAACTTAGAATAATCTCACTCATCGTTTTTTATCTAACAATATGGCTTTTAGAAAAGACAATAAACCCAAAACCGGATTCTCGAAAATATCCATCGGCCTCGCTTCGCCTGAGGAAATTCTTGCAAAATCCCATGGTGAAGTGCTTAAGCCCGAAACCATCAACTACCGCACCTACAAGCCCGAGCGCGACGGCCTGTTCTGTGAGCGCATCTTCGGACCTGTCAAGGACTACGAATGTTATTGCGGAAAGTACAAACGCATCCGCTACAAAGGCATCGTTTGCGACCGCTGCGGCGTTGAAGTCATCGAAAAGAAAGTGCGCCGCGAACGCATGGGCCACATCAAGCTCGTCGTCCCGGTGGCTCACAACTGGTATTTTCGCTCGCTTCCCAACAAAATAGGTTATCTTCTCGGTTTGCCGACCAAAAAACTTGAGTGGATTATCTACTACGAACGCTATATCATTATCCAAGAAGGCGCTGCCGCCGACATCATCTATGGTGATTCGGGCAAGGAGGCTGTTGTCAAGAAAGGCGACCTCATCACCGAGGACGACTACTACAACATCCTCGCCAAGCTCCCCGCCGGCAATCAGCAGCTCGACGACAGCAACCCCGACAAGTTCATCGCCAAGATGGGCGCCGAGGCCATCTACGACCTCCTCGCCAACCTCGACCTCGATTCGCTTGCCAACGAGCTTCGCGACATCGCAGGCATGGACGGCTCACAACAGAAGAAAACTGAAGCCCTCAAGCGCCTTCAGGTGGTTGAGGCGTTCCGCGCTTCGCGCCACCGCAACCGCCCCGAATGGATGATTCTTAAGGTGATTCCCGTCACCCCGCCCGAGCTTCGTCCGCTCGTGCCCCTCGATGGCGGCCGTTTCGCCACTTCCGACCTTAACGACCTCTACCGTCGTGTCATCATCCGCAACAACCGTCTGAAACGCCTTATCGAAATCAAGGCTCCCGAGGTGATTCTCCGCAACGAAAAGCGTATGCTGCAGGAGGCCGTCGATTCTCTGCTCGACAACTCGCGCAAATCGACCGCTATCAAGAGCGACGCTAACCGTCCGCTGAAATCCCTCTCCGACAGCCTTAAAGGCAAGCAAGGCCGTTTCCGTCAGAACCTCCTCGGTAAGCGCGTCGATTATTCGGCTCGTTCGGTTATCGTCGTGGGTCCTGAGCTGAAGATGCACGAGTGCGGTCTGCCGAAGGATATGTGCGCCGAGCTTTACAAGCCGTTCGTTATCCGCAAGCTCATCGAGCGCGGCATTGTCAAGACGGTGAAGTCGGCAAAGAAGATTATCGACCGCCGCGAACCGGTGGTGTGGGACATCCTTGAGCACGTCATGAAGGGACACCCCGTCCTCCTCAACCGTGCCCCGACTCTTCACCGACTCGGCATTCAGGCGTTCCAGCCTAAGATGATTGAAGGGAAGGCCATTCAGCTCCACCCGCTCGCTTGTACGGCATTCAATGCCGACTTCGATGGCGACCAGATGGCTGTCCACCTCCCTCTCGGCAACGAGGCTATCCTTGAAGCCCAGATTCTTATGCTCGGTTCGCACAACATCCTTAACCCCGCCAACGGTGCGCCTATCACTGTCCCCTCGCAGGACATGGTGCTCGGTTTGTACTACATCACCAAGATGCGCGACGGCGATAAGGGTGAGGGATACAAATTCTATGGCCCCGAAGAAGCCGAAATCGCCTATAACGAAGGTCGTGTGACCCTTCACGCGAAGATTCAGGTGTTTGTTGACGACATCGACGCCGAAGGCAAGCCCATCCGTCGTCTTGAGAAGATGACCTCTGTGGGCCGTCTGCTGTTCAACCAGTATGTGCCTAAGGAAATAGGCTTCGTCAACCGCCTTATCTCGAAGAAGTCGCTCCGCGACATCATCGGACAGGTGATTAAAACCTGCGGTGTCACTCGTTCGGCCAAGTTCCTCGACGATATCAAGGACCTCGGCTACAAGATGGCATTCAAGGGCGGCCTTTCCTTCAACCTCGGCGACGTCATCATCCCCGCCGAAAAGGAGAAACTCGTGGCCGACGGCAATGCCCAGGTGCAGGATGTTATCGCCAACTACGACATGGGATTCATCACCAACAACGAACGCTACAATCAGATAATCGATATCTGGACCCACGTCAACAGTAACCTTGCTGAAATCCTTATCAAGCAGCTTACTGCCGACAATCAGGGCTTCAACTCTGTGTTTATGATGCTCGACTCCGGTGCCCGTGGCTCGAAGGACCAGATCCGTCAGCTTTCCGGCATGCGTGGCCTTATGGCAAAACCGCAAAAATCCGGTGCTGAAGGTGGTCAGATTATCGAGAACCCGATTCTTTCCAACTTCAAGGAAGGTCTCTCGGTGCTCGAATACTTCATCTCGACTCACGGCGCTCGTAAAGGTTTGGCCGACACGGCTCTTAAGACAGCCGATGCTGGTTATCTGACCCGCCGTCTTGTCGATGTGGCCCACGATGTGATTATCACTGAAGAAGACTGCGGCACGCTCCGTGGCATCGTCTGCCGTGAGGTGAAGAACAACGACGAAGTTGTGGCTTCGCTCGGCGAACGTATCGTAGGTCGTGTGTCGGTGCAGGATATTGTCGATCCGACCACGGGCGAGGTTATCGTGCCCGCTGGCGAAGAAATCTCCGACGACGCCGCCGAACGCATCTCCGCTTCGCCGATTGAGTCGGTCGAAATCCGTTCGGTGCTCACGTGCGAATCGAAGAAGGGCGTTTGCGCCAAGTGCTACGGCCGCAACCTCTCCAACAACCGCCTCGTCCAAAAGGGCGAAGCCGTCGGCGTCATCGCCGCCCAGTCGATTGGCGAGCCCGGTACGCAGCTTACCCTCCGTACGTTCCACGTCGGTGGTATTGCTTCCAACGTGGCCGCCGTGTCGCAGGTGAAGTCAAGCCACGAAGGTGTTCTTGAAATCGACGAACTCCGCACGGTGACAACCGACGAAGTAGATGGCAAAGGACGCAATGTCGAAGTCGTCATCGGACGTCTGGCTGAAATGCGCATCATCGATGCCACTACCAAGATGACGCTTACCAGCGCGACAATCCCCTATGGTTCGAAGCTCTATTTCTCCAGTGGCGACAAGGTCACGAAGGGCGACGTCATTTGTGAATGGGACCCCTTCAACGCCGTTATTGTCACTGAAGTGGGCGGACGTGTGCGCTACGACAACCTCGTCGAAGGCGTCACCTACCGTATTGAAAGCGACGATTCGTCGGGCTTGACCGAACGGATTATCATCGAGTCGCGCGACCGCTCGAAGGTGCCCGAAGCGTCGATTGTCGATGCCGACGGCAATGTTCTCAAGACATATTCACTTCCCGTCATGGCTCACCTGATGCTGGAAAACGACGAGGAATTGAAGCCCGGTCAGGTGTTCGTGAAGATTCCGCGTTCTTCCGGTTCGGCCGGCGACATCACCGGCGGTCTGCCGCGCGTCACCGAGCTTTTCGAGGCCCGCAACCCGTCAAATCCCGCGATTGTTTCGGAAATCGACGGCGAAATCTCCTTCGGTAAGATGAAACGTGGTAACCGCGAAGTTATCGTGACTCCGAAGGTGGGCGAGGCCAAGAAGTATCTCGTGCCTACGTCGAAGCAGATTCTTGTCCAAGAGAGCGACTATGTGCGTGCCGGCACTCCGCTGTCCGACGGCGCCATCACTCCTGCCGACATCCTCAACATCATGGGCCCGACGGCCGTCCAGGAATATATCGTCAACGAGGTGCAGGACGTTTACCGCCTGCAGGGCGTGAAAATCAACGACAAGCACTTCGAAGTCATTGTCCGTCAGATGATGCGCAAAGTGCGCATCATCGAGCCTGGCGACTCCGGATTCCTTGAGGAACAGATTGTCGATAAGCGTGCGTTCATGGACGCTAACGACAAAATCTGGGGCAAAAAGGTGGTCACCGACGCCGGCGATTCTGAGACTCTCCAGAAAGGTCAGCTTATCACCGCCCGCGCTCTCCGCGACGCAAACTCGCTGCTCAAACGCCGCGACCTGCGTCAGGTTGTCGCCCGCGACACTGTCCCCGCAACCTCCGAACAGATTCTGCAAGGTATCACCCGCGCCGCTCTGCAAACTTCGAGCTTCATCTCGGCCGCTTCCTTCCAGGAAACCACCAAGGTGCTTAACGAAGCCGCTATCAACGGCAAGGTGGATTACCTTGAGGGCATGAAGGAGAACGTTATCTGCGGTCACCTCATCCCCGCCGGCACTGGTCTGCGCGAATACGAGCAGATTCAGGTCATCTGCAAGGACGACGTGGAGCAAGTGCTCGACACCGACATCATCTCCGAAATCACCGGCCGATAATCAATCGGCACTCAATCACGAAATGCCTCCGAAAGCCTCGGGGGCATTTTTTTTGCCTCACCAGAGAACTCCCGTTTTTTCAATTTTACAAAAACACAAAAATACTTTTTTGCTGTTTTTAATCTTATCAAGATAACAAGGTTAACAGCTACGGTGTTTCGGATGTGGTTTAACATGAATTGCCATCAACCATCGATGATGCTCGGCAAAGTTTTGAAGTGCAAGTCGCTTGAAAAGCGGTGCACGGAGGCGAAGCCATCAAAACCTTTGCCAATTAGCCACAAATTATTGAAATTAATGGATAATTCATGATGATTTTTGGCTCACTGGTAAATTCCTGTGTTTTAATTTTAACAAAAACAATGAAAACACTTTTACTGATTTTAATCTTTTCAAGATAATCGGTTGGTGTTGATTGTGTATGTCCGTAAACGAGTTTACGCCTTTGCCACCAACACCAACCTACGCATTTCATGCTTTGAAATCAGTAAAAGCAAAAACATAAAAAAAACGGCGCATGTTATGTTGTAGGAAACAATAAAGGCAATTAATGGAAATCTCCGATAGGAAAATTATACAGCTTCGGCGGTGGTTTGGCGGTGTGGCGTCGGATTTGAGGAGGCTACGGTTGGGTAGCCACTGATGGATAGAGATGACTCGGTGGGGGGTGTCAGAATTTGTATCCGATTGAGAGGGTGGCGATGGCATTGAAAGCCTTAGGGTCGCTTGGGCCGTCGTTGCGGGCGATGTCGCGGAGCCCGTGGCGGTAGCCCAGCGAAATGTGGTAGTGGTTGTCGAATACGAATCCGGTGGCGAAATGCAGGCCGATGTCGGAATGGCCTGTGCGGTGCATGAGCGCATGATGGTCGTTGAAATATTTTCCCTTGCCCTCATGGTGCTCGGTGACAATTTGGCCAAGCTTGTTTTCGTGGGTGGTATAGACCGACGTTTTCGAGAATCCTCCAAAACCGTAGGCATAATAAATGCCTCCATCGACATGCCAGCGCACATTGTCGCTAATGTTGAACCCCACCGACATATAGACGGGGAAAGAAGCATAGATGTAGCGGTTGCGGACGGCGGCATAACCGGTAACGTCGGGGTCGCTCGAGAAAACGATGGCGGTGTAGCGGCTGTTGCAGATGTTTATGTCGGTGCCGGTGCCGAGGCTTAGGAAGTCGCGCAGCGGGAACTCCACCAGCACGCCTGCGCCGAACATTGTGCCGGGGCGGAAGTTGAGCTCAAGAATGTCGGGATTCACTTTCGCATAGTTCTGCGAAAGCGACGACAGCCCGATGTTGAGATGGGCTTCGATCTTGATTGGTTCTTCGCTTCGGCTTTTGTCTACGAAACTGACGGCTCCGCAACTGATGGCGGTTGCGGCTGCGGCTATCATTGTGATGACTATTCGTCGGCTGATTCTCATTTGCTCAAGTTTCTAATGTAATAAAATGTTTAATCCAAAGTTCTACCCCTCAGTCACTTTGTGACAG
>CADBML010000072.1 GCA_902795825.1 uncultured Bacteroidales bacterium | reverse complement strand
TCAAGCACATGAGCGACGACAACCGAAGGCAATGCCATCATCACGGCAAGAATAAATGCGACGCGGAATATTTTCATATTATTTTTTATTTTTATCGTTTGAATTGCCCCAGCGCGAATCGTATAACGCCTTCTGGCGCTGCTCCTGCTCGTTGTCTGCCGAGTGCCAAAAATGACTCCCTTCCAGCCCGTCAGGGAGAAACTGCTGACGCACAAAATGTCCCGGATAGTCGTGGGCATACTTATAATTCTTGCCATAGTCAAGCTCCGACATAAGCTTGGTGGGCGCATTGCGCAGATGCAATGGGACAGGCAGGTTGCCCGATCGTTCCACTTCGCCAAGCGCGTTGTTGATGGCCATATATGCCGAATTGCTCTTTGGGGAATTGGCTAAATAAATCGTACACTCGGCAAGTGGAATACGTCCCTCTGGCCAACCGATTTTGTGGATAATGTCGAAAGTGGCGTTCGCAAGCAGCAGCGCGTTGGGATTCGCAAGTCCGATGTCCTCGGCCGCAAGAATCGCGAGTCTGCGGGCTATGAATTCCGGCTCCTCACCGCCGGCCACCATCCGCGCCAACCAATACACCGCCGCATCGGGGTCGCTGCCACGCACGCTCTTGATGAAAGCCGAAATGATGTCGTAGTGCATCTCGCCGTTCTTGTCGTAAGCTGCAGGATTTTCCTGAAGCCGTTCCACGACGACCTTGTCGTTGACGACTATCTTTTCGCCCTCAGGTGTCGATTGGTCGAGAAGATCGAGAATATTGAGAAGTTTGCGCGCGTCGCCTCCGGCATAACGAAACAGGGCTGTGGTCGATTCCAGCTCGACGCCACGCTTGCTGAGACGCTCATCGGCAGTGATGGCGTGATGAAGAAGTCGCGACAGATCTTCGTCGGCAAGCGGCTTAAGCACATACACTTGCGCACGCGACAACAGCGGACGAATCACCTCGAACGACGGGTTCTCGGTCGTTGCACCTATTAGCGTGACTATTCCTTGCTCGACTGCGCCAAGCAGACTGTCCTGCTGCGACTTCGAAAAACGGTGTATTTCGTCGATGAACAGGATTGGCCGACCTGAGGTGAACATGCTGCGGGCGTCGGCTCGGCATTTGTCGATAACTTCGCGCACATCCTTCACCCCCGCGCTGACGGCGCTGAGTGTGTAAAACGGCGACTTGAGTGTGTTGGCGATAATTCGCGCCAAGGTGGTCTTCCCCACTCCGGGAGGGCCCCATAGAATAAATGAGGCCACGCTGCCGGTCTCTATCATCCGACGAAGCACACACCCCTCGCCCACCAAATGAGCCTGCCCGACATAATCATCGAGCGTGCGCGGACGCATTCTCTCCGCCAATGGCGACAATTGTGATGTCATTTCGTTCGATTATTCAGGTGTTAGTAGTAACTTCCTTTATTTCTTTCGTCAATGGGTCTAGCTACTAAAAGCGAACAGAACCCACCAAATTACAAAGTTAAGTTTTTTCCGCCGGATTTGAAAGATTTTGCGCCTTTTTAGTGCAGTCGGCCAATTTTTTCTCCTTTTTTATCACCTCTATGAAAAAAAATGTCTATCTTTACAATTTGAAATTATTACTCTGCGACTATATGGCCGACAACAAAAAAAGAAACAAACGCGCCATCCGTGTGGCATTCGGCATCTTTATGATTGCTCTTTACTGCCTTATGGGCGGTTTGTTCTGCTTTACCGACGTTTTCGACATCGTGCCCGAAACAGTCCGAAAGATAGGTGGAGCCGTCCTTATCGCTTACGGATTTTGGAGAGGCTACCGCCATTTCGCCGGCCTGGATTACTACACCGGCCGTCGGCTCGACGAAGAGGACGAAAAATACGCCCCCTACGACAACGAATCTTCCGCCAACAACAATAACAACACCGAAAAACAATGAACCTCTTTACCAAATCCGTCGCGGCGGTCGCCGCTCTGTCGCTCGTGGCTTCGGCTTGTTCACATCGTAAGGGACAAGTCGCCGACACGACAACTTCGGGCCTCACCACTGTCGTTTGCGACGCCAGCTTCGAAAACATCATAAACCAGGAAATCGAAGTGTTCGAATACACTTATAAGGATGCCAACGTCATCCCATACTACACCAACGAGCGAGCCTGCATCGACTCCCTGCTCGAGTTCAAAACGCGCACAATCGTCGTGACACGCGAACTTAACAAGCAGGATCAGGACTTCCTTCGCGCCAACGGACGCAACTACCGTTGCCAACGCATCGCCGTCGATGCCATTGCCCTTATCACCAACCCAGCCAACGACATCGACGTGCTCTCGAAAAGCGAGGTGGCGCAAATCCTTACCGGCGAAATCTCCGATTGGGGGCAAATCGAACCGTCGAAACTCGGCAAAATTCAAGTCGTGTTCGAGGACAACGGAGCAAGCACAGTCCAGTATATGCGCGATTCACTGATGAACGGCAGGCCTTTCGCAGAAAACGTCCACGCCCAAGGCTCAAGTCAGAAAGTGTTCGAAGCTGTCCAGCAGAACAAAAATGCGCTCGGTATCATCGGCGTCAGCTGGATTTCGGCCGACATGGCCACCCGCGAAATGACCAAAGAGGAGCGCATTGCCGCCCTTGAGCAGCAGACAACCACGCAAACGTCGTTCTCCGAAGGCGTGAATGTGCTTAAAATACGCTACGACAACGACCCTGTCGGGCATCAGCCTTATCAGGCCTACATCGACGACGGCTCCTACCCATTCTTCCGATCGGTCTATATGATTTCATCCGGCGCGAACGGAAGCCTTTCCCATGGATTTTTCACCTTCGTAACCAGTGTGATCGGACAGAAAATCATCCAACAGACCGGAATAATGCCCGCCGCCATCCAACCTAGAATAGTCGAATTGATTTGATCCCCAAAATAAACCTTTTCCTCGCTTTGCGGTCAAAAGGTCGAGACAACTAAGACAATTAATTAACACCTAAATGAAATAACGACAATGAAAATTAAAGTTTTCTTCTCCCTAATGTTGGGCTGCGCTCTTTCAGTGGCAGCGCAAGGCTACAAGGACGGCATCGAATACTACAAGGCCGACCAGTACGAAAATGCCAAAACCATTCTCGAACGCACAATCAATGCCTCTTCGACCGACCAGGCCGAAGCCAACTACTATCTCGGAGCCATCGCTCTCCACGACAAGGACCTCGCCTCCGCCCGCGCGAAATTCAACGCCGGCATCGCTTCAAATGCCAACTTCCCGTTGAACTATGTGGGTCTCGGTGAAGTCTCGCTCAAGGAAGGCGCTGTGCCCGCAGCCGAAGCACAATTCAAGCAAGCTCAAAAATTGGCAAAGAAGAATGCCGGAGTGATGGCCACCATCGCCCGCGCTTACTACAATGCCGACCCCGTCAAATACGCCAAACAAGTGGAAAAGAATATCGCCGCCGCCACCAAAATCAATCCCCGCGACGCCGAAACCGCAATCCTCCGCGGCGACATCGAACGCGCCAAGGACGAATGGGGTAAAGCCGCCGGATGCTACGAAGAGGCCATTTATTACGACGACGACTGCGTAGAAGCTTACGTCAAATATGCCAACGTGTATTCCCACGTCAACCGCGACTTCTCCATCCGCAAGCTCAACGAGCTTCTCCAAAAACGGCCCGACTCCGCTCTCGCACAACGCGAACTCGCCGAAAAATATTACGAGAACGACCAGTGGTCGAAAGCTGCTCAAGTTTATGGCGAATACATCAAGAACCCCAACCACTTCAAAGAAGACGAACAGCGTTACGCCGTTCTCCTCTACTACGGCCAAAAATACGACGACGCGCTCGCGACTGCTCAAAAAATCCTCAATGAAGACTCGAACGACTTCCTCATGAAGCGCATCGCTTTCCTCTCAATGGCCGCCAAGGCTGAGGCTACCTCCAAAACCGACGCCGCTAAAGCTAAAGAGCAATACATCGAAGCAAAAGAACTCGGCCAAAAATTCTTCGCCAACAACGTGGGCAAGAAATACACCGCCAACGACTACACTTCGCTCGGCAACGTGCTTATTCAGCTCGACGAGTATCCGGCAGCTGTCGCCGAATTCGAAAAAGCCGTCAACGCTTTCCCCGAACGCAACGAGCTTCTCAAGGACCTCTCTAACGCCTACCGTCTTGCCGGACGTGATGAAGACGCAGTTAAGGCCATGACTTCCTACATCAATGCAATCGGCGAAGACAAAGCCGGCGTGAACGACCTCTACGCTCTCGCTAACCGTTTCTTCGGACTTGCCCAATCGGCTGAAGGTGTGGCTAAAATTGAGGCCGCCGACAACGCCCTCAAATACATCGGCATTGTCGAACAACGTATCAGCAATAACTATCGCATCCCGTTCCTGAAAGCCCGCATCCACCTCATTAAAAACAATGGCGAATGGAACGATGAATCGGCAACAGCCGCCGTCGAAACCATTAGAATTATCGAGGAAACTGACGCCGTGGCCAGCGAAAGCAAGAACTATATTGCTCTCTGCACCGGAATCGCCAGCTACTACGTGGCCAACGACAAGGCCAAGGCTCGCCAATATTACGAAAAAATCATAAAAGTTGACCCCAAAAACGAAAAGATTCTTGAATATCTCAATAAACTCTAATTTACAACAGTCATAGAAATTGAAATGAGCGGCTGCCTTCAAATCGGCAGCCGCTTTCATTTCGCTTGTCGAATTATATTTCGGCGATTATTTGTATATTAGTAGGCCACACCGGTGTTTTACAAAACTACATGTTCCTTGTCCATCAACTATTATTTTTATGGGAATTTTTGGCCCACTTGCATAAACCCGTGTCACCGAAAAGACAAAAACAATAAGAAGCCGCGACGTCAGAACATCGGCATATTCCCAGTCCCTTGTCCAAACAACAACGTTCACACCGGTCAGGGACAAGGTGCTCAACAGCTTTACACTTCACCAAATCATTATTGTCGGCAAGGAAATCGACATAGTGTCTGCGCTTTTACTGTATCCGATAACACAACCCGAGCTGGTTTTTTTATGTTTTTGCTTTTACTGATTTCAGCGCATGAAATGCGATGGTTGGTATTGGTGGCAAATGACGTAAACTTGTTTACGGACATACGCCATCAACACCAACCAATTATCTTGAAAAAGGGGATTTCTATAAATTGTCTTTCGGGAAATTCAGAGAGAATATTAGGAAGATAGTTGACGGGAGCGAGGGAG
>CADBML010000071.1 GCA_902795825.1 uncultured Bacteroidales bacterium | reverse complement strand
TTGAGCCGAAAGCGGTTGCAAAATTACTGCTTTCCCCGAAACTGACAAAATTTTTCGACAAAAAAATTCAAAAAAATTTTTACTTTTTTTTCGCAAAAATTTCGCCTCTCTCCCAACAGCCTATATATCAAAGATATATATGACGGAGAAAAAATGTCACATCAGACGCGAAAGAAGATAACCGAAGCGACTTTTTCGGAAAATTGACCGCCCGCGACTGAAAATAGCATCAGAATCGCGACGTTTCAACGCCGAATGGTCGGGGAGAAATCCGAGCAGATCGTCGAGGCGGGAGTCGCCAAGACAAGCCTCAATCCAGGGCAAATGCCGACTTTTTTGACGGAACGACGGAAATGCACGCGCAATGCGTTCCGCCACCGAAACGGCGAGCGAGTTTTCAAGCCCCTCGACGGCAGCCCGAAGATTCTCACCTGTTGCCATGCCGAGTTGATGAAGACGCGCCACGACACGCAACGCGAGGTCGATGTCGGCGTCCCATTTTTCGTCGGAATCAATCCACGAGCCGCCACCAGTAGTCCAGCGATAGCCCGCGAAATCGATAAGCGCGACATCGAAATCCCTGCGGAACACTCGAAGATTAAACATAAGGTCCTCGCCATAGAACTTTTCCTCCGCCTCAAGGCAGGCGTTGTCGAGAAGTTCGCGGCTATACATTTTATCCCACACGTTGAGCGTGACGCCGCTTTTTTGCAAAAACTTCGTCAACATCGCCGCCGAGTGCACAGGATTTTCGGCAAATTTCGTCGTCGGTATAAAATAACGGAACGAAAAACCGAAGCGCCGAGAGCGGAGTTTTGATGCCATCATCACGATTTCGGCTCCCGACGAAGCCGCGGCATCCGACAGTCGCGCCACCGCTTCGCGCTCCAACAGGTCGTCGGCATCGAGGAAAAGAATCCACTTTCCGTGGGAATGGCTTAGCAGCATCATCCGCGCGAAACTCAATCCGCGGTTCTCTCCGCCAACCACAAGCGACACGCGCGAGTCAACGGCGGCATAGGAGCGGACAACTTCGGCGGTCGAGTCGGTCGAGCCGTCGTCATAAACCACGATTTCGTGGCGACAGTCGGCGACTTGGGCGAGAGCCGAGCGCAACGCACGTTCGATCGTTGCCGCCGCATTGTGGGCGGGAATCAAAATCGACACCTCAGGGCAATCGGCAGGGCCGCCGCCTTTATATGTATTATTGTCGCCTTTATATATAATAATGTGTCGTTTTGCAACGACACGACGCAACGACCGATGCCGCAAAAGCGTGACTATTTTGCGGTCGTGACCGACGGCCGCAAAACGACGGCTGTCGGAAAGGAGACTGGCGACGACGGGATGCGACAACTTAAACACGTCGCCAGTCACTACGGCGAAACGGTAAAGAAACCGCAACGAGTAGAGCCATGCGAGTCGGCCGACCTCATCGTCGGCTACACCGGCAGCGGCTTTCCGTAAGGCCGACACAAAACGCACCTTTTCGTCGAAAGGCGCATCGGGCCACACCATTTCCTCGCTGCGTGAGCGGTTGTAGCTATATACGGCCGCGGCCGTTCCCACGACGACTCCGCATTCCCTGCTCATCGCCTTGAGCATAAAGAGGAAGTCCTCGCCGTAGCGGAATGAGAGAATGTCGTCGGCATCGACAGCCTCGACAACGCCACGTCGGAAAAGCGTGCCCCACATCTCGTGGCGCACGTCGCCGCGGAGCATTGCCCTCGCAAAACCTGCTTTATCAATGGCATACGGCTCGTTTTCGGCACCGACAATCACGTCGGCTTCGGGAAAACGCTCCGCTGTCGCGAACAGACGCGACAAAGCGTCGGGCGAAGCGAGGAGGTCGTCGGCATCGATGAAAAGCACCCATTCCGAAGCCGTTTCCGCCACGCCGCGAAGCCGCGCCGACAGCGGGCCGGCGTTCTTCTGCCTGACGAGGCGAATCTTTTCGGTGGAGTAAGAAGAAACGACAGCCGATGTCGAATCATCTGATCCGTCATCGACTATCGTAAGATTCCAGTCGGTAAAGGTCTGGGCGGTGACGCCTTCAATACATCGTGCTATGGTGGATTCGGCGTTGCGGGCCGGCACTATGATTGAAAACGTCTGCATCTCGGCTGAACATTAGAGGATTGTGACCTTCGACACGACGGTTTTGCCCTCGGCGGAAGCTGAAAGCAGATAAATGCCGCGCGCCAACCCATTGAGGTTGACAGAGTTAACATTGGCGGCTTTTTTGACGAGCATACCGGCGGCATTATAAACGCGGAAATCAGCCGCGACGGAAGCCTTCGCCACATTGCCGCTGACGTTCACCGAGAACTTCGCCGACTCAACACCTTCCACTCCCTCGTATTTGTCGATTTTATAGGCGGCAATGCCGTTGGCTGGGCTGTAGAGATAGAGGGTGACGCTGCCGTCGGAGTTGTTGACGGCCACGGGCTTGTTGGAGGCGTAGATGTTTTCGGCATCGCCCAACATTCCGGCAGGGACAATCCACATCATCGACATCTTCGAGAAGTCGAAGTCGTCAGGATTCTCGACAATTGCGAATTGGTGGCCTCCCGACTCATAACCGCTATAGGAATAGATGAATATGGGATGACCGTGGAGGTTGGCGGCACACACGCCGTTGCAGAATTTGGCCTTCGGCGCGAGGGCCGTATTATTGGTGAAGCTCGACAAGGGATCGGTTTTCGACATATTGTAAAGAGCGGGGTAACTGCTGCCGCCGTCGAGCACCACACGGTTAGCATCGACAGGCCACACACGCGGAGCGATACCGTTGTCCTCAGCCCACGGATACCATGAGTTGACGACGAGATATGTCTGTGTCCACGAGCCGTCGGCTTCGCGCACCCAACGGTATATGCGATTTTTATAGTAGGAACCCTTGTCGGACGTGCCGGAATAGAGCACACATCCGGCTTTTGTCACATCGCCGAGCGCCATCGAATAGTCCATACGCATCTGAATCGTCGGCAGATCCGACTGCATGACGCGGGTGGTGTTGCCGGTTTCGAGATCGACGACACACACTGTCATTTGGTTGGAGTCGTTGGCGCGGATAAACATATTGCTGATGCAAATGTTGCCGGCGGCGTCGGTGAATATGTCGTTGCAGGGATAGCCCAAGAAACCGCCGTAGGAGGTGGTTTGGTAGTCGCCCGAAAGTACGATTGTGTCGAGATGCTGACCGGTGGCCGCGTCGAGCACGATTATTTGCCCTTCGCCATCGACACGCTCCGAGAAGTAGAGTTTCCCGTCCTTATAGGTGAACGACCGCTGGTCGCGGCCCAATTCATCGTGGAAATTGTTGGTCTTCTGTGAATAAATCCAGAGGCTGGTGATAGAGAAGCCGTCAACGGTAGGGTAAGTGGCGGGGTCCTTGACGAGTTTGTCGGGGTCGATGGGCGTGGGTGCTTTCTTTTCGGTTGTGAACACACTTGTGGCCGACGTGGAGCTGATGTAGCCGTCGAGCTCGGAAATGACGCGCCAATAGTAGGTCGATGAATAGTCGAGGGGGAAAGAAGTCGATTCCACCTGCAGGTTTTTCGTGCGTCGGGAGGCGAGAACGGTGGCAAACGTCGAAGAAGTCGAAACCTGAATGCGATAGAAAACATTGTCCTCGACTTTCGACCACTGGAACATGAACGGTTCGTCGATATTGACTTTAGCGCCTGTGGCCGGGGCCTCGAGGATTGCCGGGGTCAGGCGCGGCGTAGGGTCGGACTCGCCGAGGAAAATGGCCTGGAATTCATTGCCGCAGCGGTCAACCACCGAAACGGCGAACTGATAGCCCGACTGGTATTCGTCGGGGACGACGAACGATGTCGAGAAGGGGTTTCCGATGAGATATTCGGCGGTGAGATCTACGGTCTGGGGCGTTCCGTCAGGCACGGCATACACGGCATAGCGGTAGTTTTCGTATCCGTCCCATGTCAGGGTGGTGCCATTGAAGGCGAGATTATTCACCGTTCCGGGATCCACGACCGACATTCGCCATGTGATGGCGGGCTGGAGAGCCGGACGCTGATAGACGCGCGACTTCAGCTGGTTGACGAAGTCGTTGCCGGTGACGTTCTTCGTGGAGAAATACACCTGGCCCGACTCATCCTCGGGGGCATACTGGCGCGAGAGCTGCACTTGGGTGATATGCTCGTTGTATTCCGACGTTCCGGGATTGGAGCCAACGCAAGTGACCGACTGCGAGGGATAATTGTGGCGGCCGAAAGTGCCGGCGGCGTAGCTCCACCACTTCGTAAGCGGCTCGAAAGCGTTAGTGGAGTGGGTGGTGTGCCAATAAAGCTGGGGGCTAATGGCGTCGATAGTGCCTTGGTAAAGCCAAGCGAGGGGCTCGGAATAAAGGGAAGAATACTGCCAGTCGCTTGCGGAGCATTCTGGCTTGTCCAGTCCGTAGTTGGCGGCGGGAGCGTGTCCGGCTCCGGCGGGACCGATGTAGAATTTCACCCACGGCTTTTTGGCCTTGATGGTGTTGTTGACAAGTTCCACCATCTTGTTGACGTTGTCGCGGCGCCAGTTGGCCTGGGTCATCGTTCCGCCAGCGGCCTTATAGGCGTTGTAGAGGTCGGAGTCGTAGCTCATGGGAGTGCCGGAGAGGTAGAAATAGTCGTCGAAAACCACGCCGTCGATGTCGTATTTGGTGAAAATATCCTCAACGATGTCGGCGATGCGCTGGCGCACTTCCGGCATACCCGGGTTGATGATTGTCTTGCCGTCGTACTCCATAATCCAGTCGGGATGGGTGTTGCGGTAGTCGAGAGCATGGTTGTTGGAGCCTGCCGACGACTCGTAACGGTAAGGGTTCAGCCAGACGAAACATTCCATATCGCGTTTGTGACATTCGTCGACCCAGAACTCGAGGGGGTCGTAGGCGGGAGCCGTACCGCGCTTGCCGCTGACATAGTACGACCAGGGCTCGTAGGCCGAGTTATACAGGGCGTCGGCCATGGGGCGGGCTTGGAAATAGATGCAGTTGAAGTTAGCGCCCTTGAGCTTGTCGAGGAAATCGATAGCTTGGGCCTTTTGGGTGCTGGCCACGGAAGCCGAAGTGCCGCGCGTGGAGGGCCAGTCGATATTTGAGACCGTCGTCATCCACACCGCACGGTGTTCATGCTTAGGATAGGTGGCGCCGCGGACGGGCAAAGCCATGGCCGCGAGAGCCAGAAACATCAAGAGATTTCGAATAGTTTTCATGTTGTTATTAAATGATATTATTATTTCAGTTAAGACTAACAATCGCGCCGGCAAAAGAAACACCTCGCCAATCTGTCACAAAATTAACTAAAAAAAACGAATATCCGCCAAAAACTCCCGAAAAACACATTCATCCGCAATCATTGCATTTCGTTTTGGAAACTTAAATTATTAGCAATTGTCCGAAAGCATAATTATTTCTCATTCCTAATTTCTCATTCCTCACTCCCAACTTCTACCGTTTTCTGTAGCCTTTGGGAGTGATGATGCGGTATTCAGTTGTCAAACCAGAAAACAATACGAGCTGGTTCTCCTATATTTTCATATTCTTTTAAATAATCAAGCACCTCAATATAAGAATCAAAACAATGTTCATTATATGGTTCGCCATCTTTTTCACATTCTTTCTTAAGAATGTCTTTCCCAACGTTAATGCAATATTCTAATTCAGAAGTTGATAACCAACCCATGTGATGAAAATCAGATTTACCATCCCTATATGCTTCAAGCGTTATTCTCGAAATATCGCCTGGCAATCCTTTAAGTTCGAAAAGTGGTGGAATGTTAAGTCTCACACCTGCTAATAAAGCAAAAATTCCATATATTCTATCACAGTCAAACTCTGCTATATGATGATATTGTTTGCTTTTGCCTTTTCTATATTCGGCATGTACCCAAATATCAGTTGCCATTATTCATACATTTCTTGAAGTTCTAAATAGAAATTGATGAGTGACTGTTGCAGGTCAAGCCCTTTGTCGTAGTCAGCGACGTTGATTCTATAATTTGCAGGCAATTCTGCTGACGGAGGAGGCTAACTCGAGTGGGCGGAGCGGAGAAATGGGCGCAGGTAGCGCACGGAATGGGGCTGACGGAGGAGGCTAATCCTTGCGGGAGGGGCGGCGGGAGGCAAAGTAGGCGTCGGTGGCGCGGCGCACTTTGCCGCTGAGAGCGAGCACGGCAGTCATGGTCGGTACGGCCATAATGAAGTAGGCGAGGTCGCAAAGCCCTACGGCGGCCTGCAACGGTATCATTGCGAAGATGATGAGGGTGAAAATGTAGAAATAGGTGTACCACCGCGCGCGGTTCTCGCCGAAAAGGTATTTCGCGCAGTGGGTGCCGTAGAACGAATAGGAGAACATCGACGAGACGGCGAAGCAGAATATGACCACAAGCAGGAGGTATTTGCCGTAAGGGATGGCGGCGTCGAAAGCGCCGATGGCTATCGTAAGTCCTTGTATGCCTTCTACATGGTAATTCCCGCAGAGAAGAATAGCGATGGCGGTGAGGGTGCAGACGAGCCCGGAGTCGATGGCCGGTCCGAGCATGGCCACGAGACCTTCGCGCACGGGATTGTCGCTGCGCGTGGCTCCGTGCATGATTGTCGCCGTGCCGATGCCCGCCTCGTTGACAAGGGCTGCTCGACGCGCGCCGGTCAATGCCACGACGGCAAATCCCGCCACGCCTCCGGCTCCGGCGTCGATGGTAAAAGCCTCACGGAAAATGCCGGCGATAACGCCCGGCACTTCCCCGGCATTGACGATGACGATGTAAAGCACCATCACGAAATAGAGCACTATCATGAAAGGCACGAGCTTCGACGCCACCGACGCTATGCGGCGGATGCCGCCAAGCACCACCACGGCCACTATCGCCGCCACGATAATGCCGAAAAGCATGCGCAGTCCCATCATGTTTTCAAGTCCGAACACCGACGAGAAACCCGTCAGGAACGACGACGATGCCACTTGCTCGGGGGTGGTGAACACATCGATGATGGCCTCCCCAAGTTGGTTGGTGTTGAGAATGCAAAGAGTGCCGAACAGGCCCGCCGTGGCGAAAAGCATTCCCAAGGGTTTCCATCGCCTGCCCATGCCGTTTTCGATGATATACATCGTGCCGCCGCAGGCTTCGCCACGCGAGTCGCGCCCCTTGAACATCGTGGTCAACGCGCCTTCGTGAAACTTCGTGCACATTCCCACCACGGCGCTAACCCACATCCAGAAAATAGCCCCCGGGCCGCCCACGCACAAGGCGATGGCCACGCCCGTGATGCTGCCCATACCCACTGTGGCCGCTATCACCGACGCAAGCGCCTCAAACGAACTGATCTGTCCCGATCCCGACGTGTTTTTCCTGCGCAACTCCCCCATCGACGCCCTCAGACCGCGAATGGAGATGAAACGCGAACGCGCCACAAGAAACAAACCGCCGCCGATTAACAGGAAAAATAAAGGATAGCCGCATAGGAAGTCGGCCAAAGCTGTTATGCCGTTTACAATCGATTCATACATGATTGCCCGTAGTTGTCAAATTTGTCAATTATGATTCCGACTGCAAAGTTAGTCAAAAAATAGTAAAGTGGAAAGTTTTCAGGCGAAAGGCGGCAACGCGGCGCGTTTATGGCTTGTCTTGTTGGCTCACCGGTAAATTTCTAAGATTTATTTCACAAAAATAATGAAAACACTTGGAAGTGCCGCAGGCTCTGTGAGCCCATTCTGTGCCATTCGGTCAAGTTCTGTTTATGCTGGGGCATAACAGCCCTTGACCGATGTCGCAGAACAGCCTTTGGCTGGCTCCACTTCCAAGCAAAAACATAAAAAAATGCTACGACGACGGAACAAATACATATTACCTATCCCCTCATATCAAACAACTTTTACAACAACGGACAACCAAAACAACCGTTAGGAATGAGAAATG
>CADBML010000070.1 GCA_902795825.1 uncultured Bacteroidales bacterium | reverse complement strand
GCTTTCTTGCTGCGGCTGCGGCGTGTGCGTGAAGCCTTCTTTTCAGCGCCCTTCTTGGTCATGTTCTCGTTGAAATCGACGAGCTCAATGATGCAAGTTTTAGCGTTGTCGCCAAGACGGTTGCCGAGTTTGAGGATACGGGTGTAACCTCCGGGGCGGTCGGCGATTTTTTGGGCGATTTCGTTGAAGAGGACTTTCACAGCCTCCTTTGACTGAAGGTCGCGGAAGACGATACGACGGTTGTGGGTCGTGTCTTCTTTGGCTCGGTTGATGATAGGCTCTGCATAGACACGGAGGGCTTTGGCCTTGGCAACGGTGGTGATGATGCGTTTGCTAAGGATAAGCGATGTGGTCATATTGGAGAGCATAGCGTCGCGATGTGCTTTTTTGCGACCGAGATGGTTGAATTTCTTATTATGTCTCATCGTTGAAATTAATCTTTATCTAATTTAAATTTTGAAATATCCATTCCGAACGAAAGGCCTTTGCTGTCGAGGAGCTGATCGAGCTCGGTGAGCGACTTTTTGCCGAAGTTGCGGAATTTGAGCAAATCGTTCTTGTTGTAGCGCACAAGTTCGCCAAGAGTTTCCACCTCGGCGCTCTTCAAGCAGTTGAGTGCGCGCACGGAGAGATCCATATCGGAGAGCTTCGTTTTAAGGAGCTGACGCATTTTGAGGACGCTTTCGTCGAATTCCTCATTGCCGTCGTTCTCCGAGGGTTCGATAGCGATTTTCTCGTCGGAGAAGAGGGCGAAATGATGAATGAGGATTTTGGCGGCTTCTTTGAGCGCGTCCTTAGGATGGATCGAACCGTCGGTGGTAATCTCAATAATCAGCTTTTCGTAGTCGGTTTTTTGATCGACGCGGAAGTTTTCGCTCGCATATTTGACATTGACGATCGGGGTGTAGATTGAGTCGATAGCGATGAGGTTAAGCTCGTCGTTAGGAGTACGGTTTTCCTCAGCGGGGACCCAACCGCGGCCCTTGTTGATGGTCAATTCGATGTTGAAGCTTGCGCTGGCATCGAGGTGGCAAATTTCAAGTTCAGGGTTGAGCACCTCGAAGGAGTTGAGGACTTCGCCAATGTCGCCGGCACGGAACACTTCCTTGCCCGAAACGGTAAGCGAAGCCTTTTCGTCGTCGATATCATCGACGAGATGTTTGAGATTAATTTTCTTGAGATTAAGAATGATGTTTGTGACATCTTCTTTGACTCCTGGAATAGTGTCAAACTCATGGCTTACGCCGTCGATACGGATAGTAGCGATTGCGTATCCTTCAAGTGAAGAGAGAAGGATGCGGCGAAGAGCGTTACCGATAGTGGTAGCGTAACCGGGTTCGAGGGGTTTGAACTCAAAACGTGCAAAGTTCTTCGACTCTTCGAGCATCAGGACTTTGTCGGGTTTTTGGAAAGCGAGTATAGCCATGGATCTAAAACTTAGGATTATTTAGAATACAATTCGACGATGAGTTGCTCTTTGATGTTTTCGGGGATATCCTCGCGAGCCGGGAGGTGGAGGAATTTGCCCGTCATGGAAGTCTCGTCCCATTCAATCCAGGGATATTTGCTGTGGTTGAATCCGGCGAGAGCGGCTTCGATGACTTCGAGCGATTTAGAGCGTTCGCGCACGGCGATGACGTCGCCGGGCTTCACTGAATAAGAAGGGATGTTGACAACCTTTCCGTTGACGGTGATGTGGCGGTGGAGGACGATCTGGCGCGCAGCGGGGCGCGAGGGAGCGATTCCGAGGCGGTACACCACGTTGTCGAGGCGCGATTCGAGGAGCTGAAGGAGCACTTCGCCCTTGACGCCTTTGATGGATGAGGCTTTTTCGAAGAGATTACGGAACTGGCGTTCGAGCACACCGTAGGTGTATTTGGCTTTTTGCTTTTCGCGGAGCTGGAGGCCATATTCTGACTGTTTGCGGCGGCGGTTGTTGCCATGCTGTCCCGGGGGATAATTTTTCTTAGCCAAGACTTTGTCTTCGCCGAAGATGGGCTCGCCGAATTTGCGGGCAATTTTTGATTTTGGGCCTGTATATCTTGCCATTTTACGTTAGTTGTTTGAATTTACTTAAATAGGCTGGAGGAGGGAACGGGAGGGAGTGCAGCCGCGACCATAGAGAGGTGATAGTAATATGGTCAAATTCACTGCCTGCCGTTGTCCGCGCAACCGTTTGTTGGTGAATAGGGATGACGGGAAGTGGTTGTTTAGACTCTTCTTCTCTTAGGAGGACGGCAGCCGTTGTGGGGAAGCGGGGTGACGTCGATGATTTCGGTCACTTCGATTCCGGCTCCGTGGATGGTGCGGATAGCCGATTCGCGGCCGTTACCCGGGCCTTTCACATAAGCCTTCACTTTACGCAAGCCGAGGTCGTAAGCGATTTTGGCGCAATCCTGCGCTGCCATCTGGGCGGCGTAGGGAGTGTTCTTTTTTGAGCCGCGGAAGCCCATTTTGCCGGCGCTCGACCAAGAGATAACTTGACCTTCTTCGTTAGCTAAGCACACGATAACATTGTTGAAAGAGGAGTGGACGTGGAGCTGGCCGGCGGCGCCGACTTTGACGTTTCTCTTCTTTGCTGCGACTGATTTTTTTGCCATACTATTAAAAAATTATTTGGTAGCTTTCTTTTTGTTAGCGACAGTTTTCTTGCGTCCTTTGCGGGTGCGGGCATTGTTTTTGGTGCTCTGGCCGCGGACGGGGAGGCCGATACGGTGACGGATGCCACGGTAGCAACCGATATCCATGAGGCGCTTGATGTTCATCTGGACTTCGGCGCGGAGGTCGCCTTCCACTTTGTAGTCGTTCGAGATAGTTTCGCGGACACGTGCGGCTTGATCGTCGCTCCAGTCCTTCACTTTAATGTTTTTATCGACTCCGGCCTTCTCGAGAATCTTGTTGGCGGAGCTGCGGCCGATGCCGTAAATGTAAGTCAAGGCTATTTCACCTCTTTTGTTTTGGGGGAGGTCAACTCCCACGATTCTTATTGCCATATTCTATTGAATGTTTTGTTGCAAATTAAATAATTATCCTTGACGTTGTTTATACTTAGGATTTTTCTTGTTGATCACATACAGGCGACCCTTCCGGCGCACGATTTTGCAGTCGGGGGTGCGTTTCTTAACTGAGGCTCTTACTTTCATATTGTCGTTGTTATTTGTTTATTTGTATCTGTAAGCTATTCTTCCTTTGGAGAGGTCGTAGGGCGACATTTCGATTCTCACGCGGTCGCCGGGGAGGATGCGGATGTAGTGCTGGCGCATCTTGCCCGAGATGTGGGCGATGATTTCATGTTCGTTTTCGAGCTTTACTCGAAACATCGCGTTCGACAATGCTTCGACAACCACTCCGTCAAATTCTATTGCAGCTTGTTTTGCCATATATAAAACTTAAATTGATCTATCTTTAAGAACTTGTTCCACATAACTGAAGGTTGTAAGCACCTCCGTGTGGCCATCGACGATTGCCACGGTGTGCTCGTAATGGGCCGATGGCTTGCGGTCGCGGGTGCGGCAGGTCCAGCCGTCGGAGAGGATCACGATGTTTCGGCTTCCCATGTTGATCATCGGCTCGATTGAGAGGCACATTCCGTTCTTGATGAGCGGACCTGTGCCGCGGCGGCCGTAGTTGGGCACCTCCGGATCCTCATGCATGTCACGGCCTATGCCGTGACCACACATTTCGCGGACAACGCTGTAGCCGTTGCGCTCGGCATAAGTCTGCACGGCGTTGGCGACATCGCCAATCCGAGCCCCCTCCTTGCAGGCCTTCACTCCCAAGTCGAGCGACTCTTTCGTGACCCTGCATAGGCGGAGCAGCTTCTCATCGACCTCGCCCACGGGGAAGGTGTAGCACGAGTCGCCGTTATAGCCGTTAAGCTCCACGACGCAGTCGGTGCCGACAATATCCCCCTCGCGGAGCGTATAGTTCGACGGAAAACCGTGGACAACAACCTCATTGACCTCAATACAGAGCGTGCCAGGGAAGCCCTCATAGCCCAAGCATGCCGGACGGCCGCCGTTGTCGAGGATAAACTCGCGGGCTATGGAGTCGAGCTTGTTGGTGGTGACACCCGGAGCCACCCACTTGGCCACTTCGCCAAGCGTCTGGCTCACGAGGGTGTTGGCCGCCCTCATCAGCTCGATTTCCTCCGTTGTCTTCAGATAAATCATTGAGTTGTTATATTCTGCGGATTAAAGATTAGTAAGCGCTGCCGGTGGTGCGGCCTTTGATTTTACCTCCCTTGATAAGTCCGTCGTAGTGGTGCATACGCAGGTGGCTTTCAATCTGCTGGAGAGTGTCGAGCACGACACCCACGAGAATCAGCAACGAAGTGCCGCCGAAGAATTGGGCGAACTGCTGGCTGATGCCGAAGAAGCGGGCGAATGCCGGAAGGATGGCCACAATGCCGAGGAAGATAGAGCCGGGGAGAGTGATGCGCGACATGATCGTGTCGAGATACTCTTCGGTTTTCTTGCCAGGCTTGACGCCGGGGATGAAACCATTGTTGCGCTTCATGTCTTCAGCCATCTGCTGCGGACGCACGGTGATGGCGGTGTAGAAGTAGGTGAAGGCCACAATCATGAGGAAGTAGATGAGGTTGTACCAGAATCCGTTGATGTCGGAAAGCGCGGCGAAGAAGCCCGTTGATTCAGAAGTGCTGAATCCGGCGAGGGTGATGGGGATGAACATCAGCGCCTGGGCGAAGATGATAGGCATCACACCTGCGGCGTTCACTTTCAAAGGAATATACTGGCGTGCACCGCCGTACTGCTTGTTGCCGACAATACGCTTTGCATACTGCACGGGCACCTTACGGGTTCCTTGCACGAGCAGCACGCCACCGACGATGACGGCAAAGAGAAGCACGATTTCCACGATGAACATAATCAGACCTCCCTGTGAGCCACCGGTTTCGCCGGGAAGACGGCTGACGAACTCATAGAAGAGTGCCTGCGGCAGACGGGCGATAATACCGACGAGAATGATGAACGAAATACCGTTGCCGATACCCTTGTCGGTTATGCGCTCGCCGAGCCACATGATGAACATCGAGCCCGCAGCGAGGATAATCACAAGATAAATCATCGTCATGAACGGAAGCTCGACATGACCGCCGGCGCCGTTGACCTGATACTTGAGGTTGACCAGATAGGCGGGACCTTGAAGGAGAAGGATGATAACTGTCAGATAGCGGGTGTATTGGTTGAGCTTCTGACGTCCGCTTTCGCCTTCACGTTGCATTTTTTGGAAAGAGGGAAGCACCATGCCGAGAAGCTGGATCACAATCGAAGCCGTGATGTAGGGCATGATACCGAGAGCGAAGACCGACGCTTGCGAGAATGCGCCGCCCGAGAACATATCGAGCAGTTGCATCAGGCCGGAGCTTTCGGTGAACTTGCGGAGCCCTTCAAGGTCGGCGGGATTGAAGCCGGGAAGGACAACGAAGCAGCCGAAGCGATAGATAAGGACAAGCAAGAATGTCATTATCAGACGCTTGCGAAGGTCTTCAATTTTCCAAATATTTTGAATTGTTTCGATGAATTTCATTTTCAAATCTTGTTGATTGAGCCTCCAGCTTCAGTGATGGCCTTTTCGGCTGCGGCCGAGAAAGCGTTGGCTTCAACATGGAGGGCGCGGGTTAATGAGCCTTTGGCGAGAATTTTCACTAATTGTTTGCCAGAAACATAGCCAGCCTTGCGGAGCTCGGCCAGGCCGATGCTTTCGAGGTTGTTAGCGGCAGCAATCGTCTCAAGGTCGGAAAGGTTGATGGCCTTATATTCAACACGATTGATGTTAGTGAAGCCCCATTTCGGCAAGCGGCGCTGGAGAGGCATCTGGCCTCCCTCGAAACCGATTTTACGTTTGTAGCCCGAACGGGATTTCGCGCCTTTGTGACCGCGAGTAGATGTTCCACCTTTGCCCGAACCGGGACCGCGACCAACTCTTTTGCCGTGCTTGACGGCACCAACTGCGGGTTTTAAATTACTTAGATCCATATCGTTGAAAGAATTTTATGCGTTAGTCACTTCTACAAGGTGACGAACAGTGTTAATCATTCCACGGATGGAGGGAGTGTCCTCCTTGACCACCTCGCGGTTCATTTTCTTGAGTCCGAGCGCATCAAGAGTGAGTTTCTGCACTTTCGGGCAGTTGATGCGGCTTTTTACCTGTTTGATTTTTATCTGTGCCATAATGGGAATTAGCCTTTAAAAACTTTTTCTACAGAAATGTTACGAGCTTTAGCCACTTCCTGCGGGCTGCGCATAGCGCACAGAGCGGCGATAGTGGCCTTAACGAGGTTGTGGGGGTTCGACGAGCCTTTCGATTTGGCGAGGATGTCGGTGATGCCCACGCTCTCGAGCACGGCACGCATGGCGCCACCGGCCTTCACACCCGTACCGGCCGATGCCGGCTTGAGGATGATGCGGCTGCCGCCGAATTTAGCCACCTGCTCGTGAGGAATAGTGCCCTTATGGACGGGGACGCGGACAAGATTCTTCTTTGCCGACTCAACGCCCTTGGCGATTGCGGCCTGCATTTCGTTGGCTTTGCCGAGGCCCCAGCCCACGATGCCGTTCTCATTGCCGACAACGACGATGGCTGCGAGAGTGAACGTACGGCCGCCTTTGGTCACTTTTGTGACGCGGTTGACTGCTACGAGGCGGTCCTTAAGCTCTACCTCGTTGCTGTATTTGACTCTGTTGTTCTTATTAATCATAATTATTCTTAGAATTTAAGACCGCCTTTGCGGGCAGCGTCAGCCAATGATTTAACACGACCGTGGAAAAGATATCCGTTACGGTCAAAAACTACTTCAGTGATGCCGGCTTCGGCAGCTTTCTGGGCGATGAGAGAGCCCACTTTGGCTGCGATTTCGACTTTCGTGCCTTCTTCGATGCCTTTTGAGGAGGCGGCGGCGAGGGTCATGCCCTTTTCGTCGTCAATGAGCTGTACATAGATGCCCTTGTTGCTGCGGAACACTGACATGCGGGGGCGTGCGGCTGTGCCGGAGATTTTACCGCGGATGCGGGTCTTGATCTTGTTTCTTCTTTCTATCTTAGTTACCATAGTGAGAACGTTTTAATTATTTAGCACTTGCCGATTTGCCTGACTTGCGGCGCAAAACTTCGCCGACGAACTTGACGCCTTTGCCCTTGTAAGGTTCGGGCTTGCGGAGGGAGCGGATTTTGGCGCACACCTGACCGAGAAGCTGCTTGTCAGCGCTTTCGAGGATAATGAGCGGGTTTTTGTTGCGCTCCGACTTGGCTTCGACTTTTATTTCTTTCGAGAGCTTGATATATATGTCGTGGGAGTAACCGAGGGTGAGCTTGAGCTCCTGGCCTTGCGCTTCAGCCTTGTAGCCTACTCCGACGAGTTCCATTTCCTTGCGGTAACCGGCCGACACGCCGACAACCATGTTGTGGACAAGGGCGCGATAGAGACCGTGCTGGGCGCGGTGCTCGCGGTCGTCCGACGGACGGTTGAACTTAATGTGGCCGTCTTCGATTTTCACTTCGATTTCGGGATTGATGGCCTGCGAGAGTTCGCCTTTCGGGCCTTTCACTGTGATCACATTATCTTCCACCTTCACGGTCACGCCGGCGGGGATTTCAATGGGGGCTTTACCTATTCTTGACATAATTCAGTTCCTCCTATTAATAAATGTAACACAGAACTTCGCCACCCACCTTCATTTCGCTGGCGGCCTTGTTGGTCATAACGCCTTTCGATGTGGAGATGATAGCGATACCTAAACCGTTTAACACTCTGGGCATATCTTTGTAGCCGGTGTACTGGCGGAGTCCGGGACGCGACACGCGCTTGAGTGCGCGGATGGCGCTGGTCTTATCGACCGGGTCGTACTTAAGGGCAATCTTGATAGTGCCGGCGGGGGTTTCACCCTCTATAAACTTATAATTAAGAATATAGCCTTGTTCGAAGAGGATTTTTGTAATCTCCTTCTTCAAGTTTGAGGCGGGAATCTCGACCACACGGTGTTGGGCCTTGATCGCATTCCTCAATCTTGTCAAATAATCTGCTATTGGATCAGTCATTGTTATTTAATTGTTAAATTGATTCGGGAAATTCCGAACAATATTTAATATTCACTTTGCTTGAAAAGATTCGCGGGGCGTTACCAGCTTGCTTTCTTGATGCCGGGGATAAGGCCAGCCGAAGCCATTTCGCGGAACTGGATACGGGAGATTCCGAATTGACGCATGTAGCCTTTCGGACGTCCGGTGATGGAGCAGCGGTTGTGAAGGCGTACGGAAGAAGCGTTCTTCGGAAGGAGCTGGAGCGCGTCGTAGTCGCCGGCAGCCTTGAGGGCAGCTTTCTTGGCGGCATACTTGGCAACAAGTTTTGCTCTCTTAACCTCGCGGGCTTTCATTGATTCTTTTGCCATAGTTCGAATGTGATTTTATTTTTTGAAAGGAAGACCAAAAAGCTTGAGCAGTTCAAAACCCTCTTCGTCGGTGTTGGCCGTAGTGACGAAGGTGATGTTCATGCCCATCATCTGGGTGATAGAATCGATATTGATTTCGGGGAAGATGATCTGCTCGGAGATGCCGAGGGTGTAGTTGCCACGGCCGTCGAGCTTACCTTCGATGCCCTTGAAGTCGCGGATACGCGGGAGGGCGACGCGGACGAGGCGCTCGAGGAATTCGTACATACGTTCGCGGCGGAGAGTGACTCTGACGCCCACGGGCATTTTCTTGCGGAGCTTGAAGTTGGAGATGTCCTTCTTCGAAAGCGTCTGCACAGCTTTCTGTCCGGTGATTGCCGTCAATTCATTGATGGAGATTTCAATGAGCTTTTTGTCCTGAGTGGCGCGGCCGAGACCCTGGTTGATGACGATTTTTTTCAACTTGGGCACCTGCATGGGCGTGGTGTAGTTGAATTTTTCGGTGAGGGCGGGGACGATGCGCTCCTGATAGTCTTTTCTAAGTGTTGTCGTACTCATTATTTAATCTCCTCTCCTGATTTTTTGGATATACGAATAGATTTACCGTTGGCGTCCTTAGCGCGGCCGATGCGGGTGGGTTTGCCCGATTTGGGGTCGATGAGGCTAAGGTTAGAGATGTGGATGGGGGCTTCCTTTTTGACGAGGCCTCCGTCGGGGTGTTGGGCGTTAGGCTTAGTGGCCTTGGTGACGATGTTGACGCCTTCGACGATAGCGCGCTGCTTGCTTACGAGCACGGAAAGTACACGGCCTTGTTTGCCGCGGTCGTTGCCGGAGTTGACGTAAACGGTGTCGCCCTTCTTGATATGCAATTTTGTCATGATGGTTGTTTACTTCATTTAATTGTTAGAGCACTTCAGGGGCGAGCGACACGATTTTCATGTTGGTTGCGCGGAGTTCGCGGGCAACGGGGCCGAAAATACGAGTGCCGCGCAATTCGCCGGCTTGATTTAATAACACACAGGCGTTGTCGTCGAAACGGATGTAAGAGCCGTCGGCGCGACGGACTTCCTTCTTCGTGCGGACGACAACCGCTTTCGATACAGTACCTTTCTTTACGTCGGATGCGGGGATAGCGTCCTTTACTGTGACGACGATGACATCACCCACAGTGGCGTAACGACGACCTGTACCACCTAAGACACGAATACACAGCGCTTCTTTCGCGCCACTGTTGTCTGCTACTGTTAATCTGGTTTCTGACTGTATCATAATTATTTAGCTTTTTCGATGATTTCTACTAATCTCCAACGTTTTGTCTTGGAGAGGGGGCGGGTTTCCATCAGGCGGACAGTGTCGCCAACGCCACACTCGTTCTTCTCGTCGTGAGCGTGGTATTTTTTGGTTTTGTTGACAAACTTTCCGTAAATGGGGTGTTTCTCCTTATACTTCACCGTTACGGTGATGGTCTTGTCACCTTTGTTGCTGGAAACAACCCCGATTCGCTCTTTTCTTAAGTTTCTATTTTCCATTGTTGAAAGGGATTATTTGCTGGGGTTAAGTTCTCTGAGGCGCAACTCTGTTTTGACGCGGGCGATCATGCGGCGGTCGCGGGTGATGCGTGCCGGGTTGTCGAGGGGCGAAACAGAGTGGTTGATTTTCGTCTGAAGATATTCCTTTTCCATTTCGGCGAGACGCTCCTGAAGATCTTTGGTGCTGAGCTCTTTGATTTCTTCTTTTGTCATAATCGGTTACACGTTTTGAGTTGGGTCATAATCACGGCGTACTACAAACTTGGTGGTCACGGGGAGCTTCTGAGCGGCGAGGCGGAGAGCTTCCTTTGCGATTTCGAAGCTGACGCCTTCAACTTCGATGAGCATACGACCGGGAGTCACGGGGGCCACGAAGCCTTCGGGCGAACCTTTACCTTTACCCATACGGACTTCTGCGGGTTTTTTGGTGATGGGCTTGTCGGGGAAGATGCGGATCCAAATCTGACCTTGACGCTGCATGTGGCGGGTGACTGCCACACGGGCAGCCTCGATTTGCTGGCCGGTGATCCACTTCGTGCCCAAGCTCTTTATACCAAACGAGCCAAATGCCAACTGATTGCCACGTTGGGCCAAGCCCTTCATGCGGCCTTTCTGCTGGCGGCGGAATTTAGTTTTTTTAGGTTGTAACATTGTCTTTTAATTCAAGTCGGTTGGTTAACGATTGCTTTTGGATTTGCGGAAACCTCCACGACGGCTGCCGCCGTTGTTGGAGCCGCGATTGTCCTTTGTTGCGACATATTGCGGAGTAAGCTCCTTCTTGCCATAGACTTCGCCACGGCAAATCCAGACCTTGACGCCGATGACACCCACTTTGGTGTGAGCCTCTACGAGAGCATAGTCGATGTCGGCACGGAGAGTGTGGAGAGGAGTACGTCCTTCCTTGAACATCTCGGAGCGGGCCATTTCGGCGCCGTTCAGACGGCCTGCAATTTGCACTTTCACGCCTTCTGCTCCGGCACGGATGGCCGATGCGATTGCCATTTTGACAGCGCGGCGGTAGGCGATTTTGCCTTCGATTTTGCGGGCGATGTCGGCGGCCATGATTTGGGCGTCGAGGTCGGGGCGCTTGATTTCGAAGATGTTGATCTGCACGTCCTTGTCGGTGATTTTCTTGAGCTCTTCTTTAAGCTTGTCAACTTCCTGGCCGCCTTTGCCGATAATCAGGCCCGGGCGTGAGGTGCAGATTGTGATGGTCACCATTTTGATGGTGCGCTCGATGTTGATGCGCGAAACGCTTGAGTTGGCCAAACGGACATTCAAGTATTTGCGGAGCTTGGCGTCCTCGAGGAGGGTGGCACCGTAGTTCTTGCCGCCGAACCAGTTGGATTCCCAGCCACGGATGATGCCGAGGCGGTTGCTGATTGGATTAACTTTCTGTCCCATTATGCTTCTTCGTTTTTAGCGTTATTAATAGAGTCAACATACAAAGTCACGTGGTTGGAGCGTTTGCGGATGCGATAGCCGCGGCCCTGGGGGGCTGTGCGGAGACGCTTGAGCATCGGAGCGCAATCCACATAGATGCGGCTGATGCAAAGCTCGCCCGATTCGGCTTTCTTTTCGTTTTTCTGCTCCCAATTGGCTATGGCCGAGCGGAGAAGCTTTTCAACTTTCGCAGCGGCCTCTTTATTTGAGTAGTGAAGGATGCCGAGGGCCTTGAACACTTCGACGCCGCGCACCATGTCGGCCACAAGACGCATCTTGCGGGGCGACGACGGCACATTGACGAGGCGTGCGAAAGCCACATCCTTGCGGGCTTCCTTCAGCTGGTTTGCGTATTCTCTTTTTCTTTTACCCATTGTGATTGATTTCTTTTTTTGTCAAAAAATATTTAACGGGGCCTGTCATTATTTCTTCTTGTTGCCGCTATGGCCACGGAAGTTGCGGGTCGGGGCGAATTCGCCGAGACGGTGACCTACCATGTTCTCAGTGACGTAAACAGGAATGAATTTGTTGCCGTTGTGGACAGCGAAGGTGAGCCCGACGAATTCGGGGGCGATCATCGAAGCGCGGCTCCACGTCTTGATGACGGAGCTTTTCTTCGATTCGATGGCTTCGTTGACTTTCTTGGCTAGCTTGACGCTAATGAACGGGCCTTTTTTAATTGAACGACTCATAGTTGTCTAGTTAAATCTGTTTACTTTTTGTTTTTGCTTTTTCTTCTTTCGATGATGTACTTCGAAGACTGTTTCTTCGGAGCGCGAGTCTTCAGACCCTTAGCGTAAAGACCTGTGCGAGAGCGCGGGTGACCTCCAGAGGCGCGGCCTTCGCCGCCGCCCATCGGGTGATCGACAGGGTTCATGACGACGCCGCGGTTGTGCGGACGGCGTCCGAGCCAGCGGCTGCGTCCTGCCTTGCCCGAGTGCTCAAGGTGGTGGTCGACGTTACCTACGACGCCCACAGTGGCCTTGCAAGTCAAGAGGATTTTGCGAGTTTCGCCTGAAGGGAGCTTGATGATAGCGTAGTCGCCGTCGCGCGAGGCGAGCTGAGCCGATGTGCCAGCGGCGCGCGCGATGACGGCGCCCTGTCCGGGACGCATCTCAATGTTGTGAATAACTGTACCGACGGGAATCTTGCTCAAGGGAAGAGCGTTTCCGATTTCGGGGGCTGCTTCAGGACCGCTTAACAATTTCGCGCCAACTTCGAGTCCGTTGGGAGCGATGATGTAAGCTTTGGCTCCGTCCATGTAATGAAGAAGGGCGATACGAGCCGACCGGTTGGGGTCGTACTCAATCGACTTCACTACGGCGGGCACACCGTCTTTGTTTCTCTTAAAGTCAATGAAGCGGAATTTGCGCTTGTGGCCACCGCCAAGGTAGCGAGCGGTGAGATGGCCCTGGGAGTTACGGCCTCCCGAGGCGCGCTTGCCGACGGTAAGAGATTTTTCTGGTGTAGAAGCAGTGATCGTACCTTTGAATACACCAATAGTTTTGTGTCGTTGCCCCGGTGTTGTGGGCTTGAATGTTCTTACTGCCATTGTTTATTAAATATTGCTATAGAAATCAATTGATTGGCCTTCGGCGAGAGTGACGAAAGCTTTTTTGTAGGATGAGGTCTTTCCGCGGAGGAGGCCTGTTTTGGTGTAGCGCGACTTGTTCTTGCCGCGGACTATCAGAGTGTTGATTTTAACGACTTTAACACCATAAAGGTCTTCGATGAGGGCCTTAATTTGGGGCTTTTCTGCCTTCGGGGAGACACGGAATGTGTAGCGGCCATGCTTGTCGGTGATTTTGGTCGCTTTCTCTGTTACGATTGGCTTAATCGATATGTTCATTTTTCGTTCCTCCTTTGGGTTAAATGTTGTTGATAATCTCGACGCTCTTCTCGGTCATGACGATGACGTTATTGTTGAGCAGAGCATACGTGTTGATGTCCGACGCGGTCATAATTCGCACGTTGGGCAAATTTCGAGCCGACAAAAGTACATTATTATTTTGAGACGGCAAAATAACAAGCATCTTTTTTTCAGCGAGTTTACAATTTTTAGCAAATTTTACGAATTCTTTAGTTTTCGGAGCTTCGAAATTAAGCTCTTCGACCACGAAAATCTGCTCGTCGGCAGCCTTGCAGGTGAGCGCCGACTTGCGGGCGAGGGCTTTCACCTTCTTGTTGAGCTTGAAGCGGTAGTCGCGGGGGCGCGGACCGAACACACGGCCGCCGCCTGAAAGGACGGGCGAGTTGATGTCGCCTATACGGGAGCCGCCGCCGCCCTTCTGCTTGTGGAGCTTACGGGTAGAGCCGGCAACTTCGCTGCGCTCTTTTGCTTTGTGGGTGCCTTGACGTTGGTTAGCCAAATATTGTTTTACATCGAGATACACGGCGTGCTCGTTGGCTTCGATTGCGAACACCTCGTCGTTAAGGGTCACTTTACGTCCGGTGTCTTCGCCGTTGATGTTATATACTGCGAGTTCCATTATTTTTCGATTGCTACGATTGAACCTTTACTTCCGGGGATTGAGCCCTTGATCATCAAAATGTTGTGTTCGGGGATAACCTTCAGCACTTGGAGGTTCTGGATGGTGACGCGCTGGTTGCCCATTTGGCCGGCCATACGCATGCCTTTGAACACTTTAGCGGGATAGGAGCATGCGCCGATCGAACCCGGGGCACGCTTGCGGTCGTCCTGACCGTGAGTTTCCTGGCCCACGCCGCCGAAGCCGTGACGCTTGACGACGCCCTGAAAGCCTTTACCTTTCGATGTGCCGATGATATCGACGAAATCGTTCTCGGCAAAGAAATCGACACAGATGGTGTCGCCGAGGTTGTATTCGCCTTCAAATCCTTTGAACTCGGCCAAGTGGCGCTTGGGGGTGACTCCTGCTTTCTTGAAGTGACCGGCTTCCGGACGAGTGGTGTGCTTGTCCTTCTTGTCTTCGAAGCCGAGCTGGATGGCTTCGTAGCCGTCTACTTCATTTGTCTTAATTTGAGTAACCACACAAGGACCTACTTCGATAACAGTGCACGGCACGTTTTTGCCGTCGGCACTGAATACGGATGTCATTCCGATTTTCTTTCCAATTAATCCTGGCATTTCTCTAAATTTTGTTGGTTAATGAATTGTGTTAATTTGTCGATTACAACTTGATTTCGACTTTCACGCCCGACGGGAGTTCGAGTTTCATCAGAGCATCGACAGTCTTCGACGAAGCGTTGTAGATGTCGATCAGACGCTTGTAAGATGAAAGTTGGAACTGTTCGCGTGACTTTTTGTTCACGAAAGTTGAGCGGTTGACGGTGAAGATGCGCTTGTGGGTGGGCAGGGGTATCGGCCCGCTGATGACAGCGCCGGTTGATTTCACCGACTTGACAATCTTCTCGGCCGACTTGTCGACCAAGTTGTGATCGTACGATTTCAGTTTGATTCTAATTTTCTGACTCATATTGTTTGTATTAATTGATTTACTTTAACAATTCCACGCGCCCATGGCACTCCGTCAACACCTCGCGGGCTATCGACGTTGTGACCTGAGCGTAATGCGAGAACGACATTGTCGAGGTGGCGCGGCCGGAGGTGATTGTGCGCAGGGCGGTCACATAGCCGAACATTTCGGCGAGCGGGGCCTTGGCTTTGACGATACGCGCTCCGGAACGGCTCGATTCCATACCCTCCACCTGTCCACGGCGCTTGTTGAGGTCGGAGATGACGTCGCCCATGCTTTCTTCTGGGGTGACTACCTCCACCTTCATTATCGGCTCCATAAGGACAGGACCGGCCTGCGACGCGGCCTTGCGGAAGGCCTGAATGGCGCAAAGCTCGAAGGAGAGTTGATCGGAATCGACCGGGTGGAACGAACCGTCGATGACCGTCACCTTAAGGCGCTCCACGGGGAAGCCGGCGAGCACGCCGTTCTTCATGGCCGTGGCGAAGCCTTTCTGGATCGAGGGGATAAATTCGCGCGGTATGTTGCCGCCCTTCACCTCATCAACAAACTGGAGAGTTCCCTCGAAGTCGTCATCGACAGGCTCGATGCGCACAATGATGTCGGCGAATTTGCCGCGGCCGCCGGTCTGCTTCTTGAACACTTCGCGAAGCTCCACCGGGCGTGTGATGGCCTCTTTATAGGCCACCTGCGGACGTCCCTGGTTACATTCCACCTTAAATTCACGGCGCAGACGGTCGATGATGATGTCGAGGTGAAGTTCGCCCATACCTGAAATAATGGTTTGGCCGGTTTCCTCGTTAGTCTGCACGGTGAACGTCGGGTCTTCCTCGGCAAGCTTCTGCAGACCTACTCCGAGACGGTCGAGATCCTTTTGGGTCTTGGGCTCAACAGCTATTCCAATCACAGGCTCAGGGAAGTCCATAGCCTCTAGCACGATGGGGGCATTCTCCGAGCAGAGAGTGTCGCCCGTGCGGATATCCTTGAAACCCACGCCTGCGCCGATGTCGCCGCAGCCGATGAAGTCCTTAGGATTCTGCTTGTTGGAGTGCATTTGGAAGAGGCGTGCGATACGTTCCTTTTTGCCTGAACGGGTATTGAGCACATACGAACCCGACTCGATACGTCCGGAATAGACGCGGAAGAAGCAGAGCCGTCCCACGTAGGGGTCGGTGGCGATTTTGAAGGCGAGAGCGCAGAGAGGCTCTTCGCCGTCGGGGTTGCGGCGAACAACACGGTCGGGGAAATTGACGTCGTGGCCCTCCACAGCACCCGAATCGAGCGGACTGGGCAGATAGGCGCAAACGGCGTCGAGCAGTCGCTGCACGCCCTTGTTCTTGAAGGAACTGCCGCAAATCATGGGCACTAGCTTCATCGAGATGGTGGCTTTGCGCAGCGCGCGACGGATGTCGTCGTCGGCAATAGAGGCCGGGTCGTCGAAATACTTAGCCATGAGATCGTCGTCGAATTCGGCGGCGTTCTCAATCATCTTGTCGCGCCATTCTTCGGCTTCCGCACGAAGGTTCGACGGGATTTCCTCTACAGAGAAATCGGCGCCGAGCGTCTCGTCGTGCCAGAAGAGGGCTTTCATCGTAATCAAATCCACAACGCCCTTGAATGTCTCCTCAGCCCCGATGGGAATCTGAATCGGACAGGGGTTCGCGCCGAGGATGTCGCGCACCTGACGGCACACTTCGAAAAAGTTGGCGCCTGAGCGGTCCATCTTGTTGACATATCCTATGCGCGGCACATTATATTTGTCGGCCTGACGCCACACGGTTTCCGATTGAGGCTCAACGCCTCCAACGGCGCAGAACGTGGCCACAGCCCCGTCGAGCACACGCAGCGACCGTTCCACCTCGACGGTGAAATCCACGTGTCCCGGAGTGTCGATGAGGTTGATTTTGAATGTCTGGTCGTCGTACTTCCAGAAAGTCGTAGTGGCTGCGGAAGTGATAGTGATTCCGCGCTCCTGCTCCTGCTCCATCCAGTCCATAGTGGCGGCTCCGTCGTGGACTTCGCCGATTTTGTGGGTGAGGCCGGTGTAGAAGAGGATGCGTTCCGACGTGGTCGTCTTGCCGGCATCGATGTGGGCCATGATGCCGATGTTGCGGGTAAGTTTCAGTATGTCGTTCGACTTTGCCATTTAATCTTTATGCAATGGAAATTACATTCTGAAGTGGGCAAAAGCACGGTTAGCCTCGGCCATGCGGTGCATATCCTCTTTGCGTTTGAATGCGCCGCCCTGGTCGTTGAATGCGTCAACGATTTCAGAAGCTAATTTGTCGGCCATTGTCTTGCCTCCACGCTTGCGTGCGTAGAGAATAAGGTTTTTCATCGATATCGACTCCTTGCGGTCGGGACGGATTTCCATCGGGACTTGGAAGGTGGCGCCACCGATACGGCGCGACTTGACTTCCACTTGCGGAGTGATGTTCTCGAGTGCTTTTTTCCAGATTTCAAGGCCTGTCATCTCCTCATCGGGGAGTTTCTTCTTGACAATCTCGAGAGCAGTGTAGAAAATTGTGTAAGAGACGTTCTTCTTGCCATCATACATGAGATGGTTTACGAATTTCGACACGCGAACGTCGCCGAACACGGGGTCGGGGAGTACGACCCGCTTTTTGGGTTTTGCTTTTCTCATTTTTTACTTTTCGAATTTACGTTTTTAATTGCTTGGTTGCTTCAGCTTCGAATCTTCAACAATGGGCTCTCCCACTGTTTACTCAACCCTGTGGTTCAGCTTCAAGTGAATTAAAAACAAAGTTTCATTACTTGTTTTAATTAACTCTTTTTTGCGGACTTCATTTATTTCTTAGCCGCTTTCGGACGTTTTGCTCCGTATTTCGAGCGACGTTGGGTGCGGTCCTTTACGCCGACTGTGTCGAGAGCGCCACGAACGATGTGATAACGGACACCGGGAAGGTCTTTCACACGACCGCCACGGACGAGAACGATGGAGTGTTCCTGAAGGTTGTGGCCTTCGCCGGGGATGTAGGAGTTAACTTCCTTGCCGTTGGTCAAACGCACGCGGGCAACTTTACGCATCGCGGAGTTAGGCTTCTTGGGAGTAGTCGTGTAAACGCGGACACACACACCACGACGTTGCGGGCAGGAGTCCAATGCCGGCGACTTACTCTTGTCCTCAAGAGCTACGCGTCCTTTTCTTACTAATTGCTGAATTGTTGGCATCTTAGTCTTTTTTGTTTTACTTAATTGTTATTTATCTCTTTTTGTTTAACTCATTTTTATTGCTTTTTTTGCACACAAAATACGACGGTCACTGCCTGACTATCAGCCACTTGGCAGTAAACCGACGCTTTTATTGTTTCGAAAAGCGTTGCAAAATTACAAAATAATTCCCTAACCGCCAAACATTTCCCCACTTTTTTCTAAAGAATTTTTTTCGCCGAAATTGTCGCCGAAATATTTGACGATTCAGCCGACAATTCGTAATTTCACGGACAATTAACAACAGTCAAACGCAAATCGTCATGAAAACCGTATTATTTATTGTAGGATCGTTGCGCGAAAAGTCGTTCAACCGCCAACTGTCGGCCGAGGCCGAAGCGCTCCTCAAAGGCAAAGCCGAAGTCAAACGGCTCGAATACGCCGCCCTACCATTTCTCAACCAAGACACAGAATATCCCGCTCATCCCGAAGTGGCGCGCATTCGCGAAGAAGTCGCGGCCGCCGACGCCCTGTGGATTTTCTCCCCCGAATACAACGGTAGCTATCCCAGCATCCTCAAGAACCTTCTCGACTGGCTGTCGCGTCCCGTCAAACCGATGGACTACGCCACGCCCACCTGCATCGCCGGCAAAATCGTCGCATTGAGCGGTGCTGGAGGAAAAGCCGCCACAGCCCACTGCCGCGAAAAACTCACCGAACTGCTGAAATTCATCCGCGCCGACGTAATCGACGAGCCGCAGACGGGCATCGCACTTTCGCCCGACAACTGGGCATCCGACACGCTGACGCTTTCCGACGAACAGTCAGAAATGCTCCGCCGCCAAGCCGACGCCCTCCTCGCCCGATTAGGATAGATTACTTTTGGTTGATTGTGCGGGCGATTTTATCGACGTTGAGGCTTCGTGCCGAGGCGTCGATGATTTCTTTGTAGATGCCGCCTTTCTTGTAGATTTCGTCGGGGGTGCCCCACTCTTCCACACGTCCGTCGCGCAAGGCATAAACCACGTCGGCGTCAATGATTTGCGAAATGCTGTGCGAGATGATGATTACCGTGCGGTCGCGCTTGATGGCGTCGATGGAATTCTTGATTTGCTCGGTCGAAATCGCGTCAAGACTTGCCGTCGGTTCGTCGAGGAAAATAATCGGCGGATTCTTGAGGAAAAGTCGCGCGATAGCGATGCGCTGCTGCTGACCGCCGGACAGTTGCGTGGCTTTGCTGTCGAACTTGTCGGGCAATTCCATGATTTGGTCGTAGATATATGCCTTTTTCGCGGCCTCGACCACTTCTTCATGGGTGGCTGATGGTTTGCCATAGAGAATGTTTTCCTCAATCGTGCCGTCGAAAATATGGTTTTTCTG
>CADBML010000069.1 GCA_902795825.1 uncultured Bacteroidales bacterium | reverse complement strand
CGAAATTTTATGCGCTAAAATTTGCTAATTCACCCAAATAAATCGTAAATTTGCAAGCGACAATAATGAACTCTTTCGTAAATATAGAAAGGCAATTTATAGAAATCCACTTCCGTCATTATACATTCTCGGCAATGAAGCCAACGAAGCATACAACCTATACGAGGGCATTCAAGACAACGCCGAAAGCTGACATTCGTCAGAAAACCAGTCAAAAGCAATCAACCCCAACAACTCAAACAAAGGCATTATGGAATCAACTGAAAGAAGCCTAGTCAAAGTCACTATTGACGAGCGTATATGTTTCATTGAGATGAACAACTCGGAGCATTTGAACTGCCTGAGCGATAAGATGTGCGCCGACATAGTCAACGCCATCGATGAAGGCTACAAGAATGAGTGCGTAGCAATAGTCATCAAGGCTGTATGCCGTCACGGAGTGTGGAGCGCCGGCCACGATATCCGCGAGCTTCCGCAAGACGGCAGCGACCCATTGGCCTACGATGTGCCCATGGAACGGATGCTCCACAAGGTGCAAGAAGTGGCTATACCCGTAATCGCTTGCGTCGATGGCAGTGTGTGGGGCGGTGCCTGCGACCTTTGTTTGAGCTGCGACATGATCGTAGCCTCGAGCAATGCCACATTCGCCATCACGCCGGCAAAAATCGGAATCCCCTACAACGCCTCAGGCATCATGCATTTTGTCAACCAGCTTGGTCTGAACAAAGCTCGCGAAATGTTTTTCCTCGCCACCCCAATCGAAGCCTATGATGCGCTCAACGTAGGCCTCATCAACCGTGTGGCAGAGCCTGAAAAGCTCAACGAAGTGCTGGAAGAGCATTTTCTGAAACCCCTTAGGCGCAACTCCGTGATGTCGATAAGCGCAATTAAGCGCCAATTCCGAATCCTTTCGAAAGCATCGTCGGTCATACCCTCAGAGGGATTCGAACGAATAAACGCGTACCGCACTCGAGTGTATAAAGGTGCCGACTACCGCGAGGGAATCAACGCTTTCCTCGAAAAACGCGAACCGAAATTTTCAGGAAAAGCCGCCGACCTCGACACCACACCATTCTGAAAAGCGAAACCAACCTGCACAGCCCCTCAACACCACAGGCGGAAATGAGCCGGACAATATGGCATAAGATCCTGAAATTTGTGGGCATCACCGCCGCGACGGTAGTGCTTCTGTTTGTGGCGCTTTTCTTCGCCATCAACAACCCCGCGATTCAAAATTTGCTATTGAAATATTCCGTAGGCCTACTATCGGAAAAGCTTCACACAAAGGTGGTTGCCGACAACGTGAGCATCACAATACCCTCTGCCGACATGAAGCTGACAGGGCTACGCATCGACGACCTTCAAGGCCGCGAAATGCTGTCGATTGGGAATTTGTCAGCCGACATTGACCTGTGGCGGGCGATAAAGGGAGATGTTCAGGTTGACAAAGTAGCCCTTACCGATGTCTATGCCCTGATTGTCAAGAATGATTCAGTCGCCAATTTCCAATTCATTATCGACGCCTTCCGTGGCGACGAGAGCGGCGAGAGCGAAAACGCCGACAGCGAAAAAGTCACGTTCAACATCGACCGCATATCGGCACGGAATTGCCATGTGGCCTTCAACGACAAAGTATTCGACATTGGCAAACTCGACTGCCAAATCGCCGATAAAGAAGTGAAGGGGCTTGATGCCGAAAAACTTTCGGCTACATTCAGCCACACCAACCGCAAAGGCGTGACTACGCAATACAATGCGTCGGTAGGCAAACTCAAAATTCACAATAAAGAAAAGCTTGAGGTTTGTGACGCTATCATCCGCAGCGACAACCATTTGCCAAGAAAAAACACAGGCAAGAAAAACCGCGGATTCTTCGACGAAAACCATCTCGATGTCACCGCGAATTTCGAAGCGTCGATTCTTCACTCGAGCAACGATTCCATAGCCGTGACACTCGACCGATTCACTGCCGCCGACAACGTGGCCGGAATCGACATCCGCGAACTACGTTGCGGCATTTCCGCCAACAGCAAGGCAATCACCATCTCCAATGCCGTCATCCGCCAGATCGACACCGAATTAAAATTCGACAAAGGCGAGATTCGGTTTCCCGACAAGAGCACCGACTCACCACTCTCCTACTCCACATCCACAATCAACGGCCGCGTCATTCTGAAGAATATTTCACGCGCCTTCGCCCCACCGCTGCGCAACTTCACCACACCGCTCCAGTTGAGCGTCGATTTAAAAGGCGACAACGATGGGATGGACTTCAACAACGTGGCAGTCAGAACCGCCGACAAACGCCTCGACATAAGAGCCAAAGGCGCACTCCGAGGCCTGCTCAAGCACGACAGCCACGCCATAAAGGTACATTTCGACGTCAAGCCCATGCTGGTCGACGCGCGCTACGTGGAAAGCCTATTAAAGCAACTTCCCGTCAAGCGCATGATGATGTCGCAGCTCAGGGTGTTGGGGCGGATACGCTATTCCGGCAGTTTCGACGTCGTTTGGCGGCGTCAGACCTTCCGCGGACTTCTTTCGACGAATGTAGGCAGCCTCAACTTCGAATTCTCCACCGACCAAAACAGCAAATACCTGACTGGCAGATTCAGGACCGAGAAACTCGAAGCCGGCAAAATCCTCGACATGGCCAACATTGGCGATGTTGCCGCGTCGGCAAAATTCAAAATCGACCTTTCGAAAGAGCGCATTAAGCGCATGAGGGCCCACGAAGGAGGCAAACTCCCTGTAGGCGAAGCTTCGGCCCACGTCAGCAAAGCCTCCTACAAATTCATTACCGTCACAAACATCGACGGAATGGTAAAGAGCGACGGAAATGTGGCTAAAGGCTCTATCGACGCGCCCTCAAAATTCGTTGACATCAGCTGCGACTTTTCCTTTACCGACACCGACAACCTCCACAAAATGGACGTCAAGCCCAAAATGAAACTTTTCTCGCGCCGCAAGCGCGACAAATGACCCGTCCCGCAAAGCGAATATGCGCCTACTGACACACGCGTTCAGCTGGAGAAAGTGGACACATGGGTCGCTGTGTAAGGGGTGTTGTGGAATGTTGATAAGTTTTTGGTGAAAAACGGGGCGCAAATGTTGAATATTGGCGCGAAAATCGTTACTTTTGCAGGATAAACAAACGTAACAGCTAAAACTATGTCAAAAGGCAAAATATTAGTGACTGGAGGAACCGGATATATCGGTTCGCACACAGCCGTAGAGCTGCAGCAAGCCGGCTACGACGTTGTGATAATCGACAATCTGTCGAACAGCAACCGCGATGTCATCGACGGCATCGAGCGCATCACCGGCATAAGGCCATCATTCGTCGAGGCCGACTGCACCGACATAAACGCCCTTCGCAAGCTTTTCGAAGCCCACAAAGGGATACGTGGCATCATCAATTTCGCCGCCAGCAAGGCCGTAGGCGAGTCGATTGAGAAGCCGTTGTTTTATTACCGCAACAACCTCAACACCCTCATGAACCTGCTCGAGCTCATGCCCGAAAACGGAGTTGAGGGCATCGTGTTCTCCTCCTCATGCACCGTTTACGGCGAGCCTGACGAGAATCCGGTGACCGAAAACTCCCCTATCAAAGAGGCAACTTCGCCCTACGGCAACACCAAGCAAATCTCAGAGGAAATCATCCGCGACTACGTTCGCTCAGGAGCCGGAATTAAGAGCGTAATCCTCCGCTATTTCAACCCCGTGGGAGCACATCCCAGCGCAGAAATCGGCGAGCTGCCCAACGGAGTGCCTCAGAATCTCGTTCCCTACCTCACCCAGACAGCCATAGGCATCCGCAAAGAGCTGTCGGTGTTTGGCGACGACTACTCCACCCCCGACGGCTCATGCATCCGCGACTTCATAAATGTGGTCGATTTGGCCAAAGCCCATGTCGTCGCGGTGGAGCGCATGCTTTCCGGGCGCAGCCAGGAGGATGTCGAAATCTTCAATCTCGGCACAGGCGTGGGGCTTTCGGTAAAAGAATTGATTGCCGCATTCGAACGCGCCACAGGAGTGAAAGTGCCACACAAAATCGTGGGACGCCGCGCCGGCGACATCGAAAAAGTGTGGGCAAACCCCGAACGGGCCAACAAAATATTAGGATGGAAAGCCACCGCCACAATCGACGACACCATGCGCTCGGCATGGGCATGGCAACTCCACCTCCACGACCTCGGCAAATAACTTCCACCACAGTATTTCATTGAATAATTATGAAATTTCGACTTTTATTATCGGCTGCCTTAATTGCTTGCGCCGCATCATTTGTTTCGTGTGGCGATGATGAGCCATTGGGGTTCACTAAGGACATCATCAAGGGCAGCTGGGTTATCTCCAATGTTGAAGGAGATTCCCCATGGACTCATGTAAAAACTGAAGCCGTCTACACATTTAACGAAGACGGCACATGCTCAACACCTTATAGTTGGGAAGACTCCTATAAGATTGTTTCGGGCAAAGTCCGCTCCTACCATGCGGAGAACAACGAACCCATGTATATTTACGAACTTATCGACAACAAATCCTCTCAAAATTTTAAGGCACGCATCAAAGGCACACTTAACGAAAGTCACCTATCGGTTGTTGTCACTTTTGAGAGCGTGAAACCACTCCTTTAGTGTCATTTTATGGCATCATGAACAAATGAACGAGGACAGTTTGAGCCGGCTATATCTTAAGGACACGGCGTTCCAGAATCTCATGCAGCGGCGCATTTATAATGTGCTGCTCATAGCTTCGACCTACGACGCATTCATGATGGAAGAGGACGGACGTGTCGATGAGCAGCTCTACCTCGAATACGTTTCGCTCAACCTCAGTTCTCCCCCGAGAATCACTCGTGCCTCAGGGATGGCCGAAGCCGTCGGAATGCTCCAGACGAAAACGTTCGACCTCATCATCGCCATGCCAGGCAATGACATAAGCGAGACTTTCTCCGGCGCGATTGAGGCCAAACGGCTCAATCCCGACACTCCATTCGTAGTGCTCACGCCCTTTTCAAAAGAAGTGTCGCGAAGAATCGCTCTCGAGGACCTCTCGGCAGTAGATTATGTGTTCTCATGGCTTGGCAATGTTGACCTGCTTTTGGCCATCATCAAGCTTCTTGAGGACAAAATGAACGCCGACAACGACATCGCGGAGGTGGGCGTGCAGCTGATTCTTCTTGTGGAGGACTCCGTCAGATTCTACTCCTCAGTGCTCCCCCATCTCTATAAGTTTATCCTTAAGCAATCGAAGGAATTTTCCACTGAAGCGCTGAACGGACACGAGCAGATGCTCCGCATGAGGGGGCGTCCGAAAGTGATGCTCGCCCGCAACTACGAAGAAGCCGTCGAAATCTACAACCGATTCGGCGACAATATGCTTGGGGTAATCACCGACGTGTCGTTCAGCCACAAAGGCGCGAAGGACAGCCTTGCCGGAATCGCCCTCGCCAAAGAGCTTCGCAATCGCGACCCGTTTCTGCCAATCATTATTGAATCGTCGGAAGAATCAAACAGGCTGCTTGTCGATGATTTCAACGGAGTGTTTGTCAGCAAAAACTCGAAAAAGCTTCCCGTCGATTTGGGCGACGCGATTATGAAGAACTTCGGCTTCGGCGACTTCATAATCCGCAATCCCAAAACCGGAGAGGAAATCACCCGCATACGCGACCTCAAAGGTCTGCAAAACAAAATTTTCCAGATACCCTCCGACGCCCTCTACACCCATGCCCGACGCAACGACATTTCGCGTTGGCTCTACTCCCGCGCCCTGTTTCCCATAGCCGAAATCATCAGGCGACACCGCTTCGATTCGGTCAACGACGCCCCCGCCGCCCGGCAATTGTTTTTCGACCTTATCGTGAAATATAGAAAAATGAAAAATCGGGGGGTTGTGGCTGTGTTCAAGCGCGGACGGTTCGACCATTATTCCAACTTCGCCCGCATCGGCGAAGGTTCGCTCGGAGGAAAAGGGCGCGGACTGGCTTTTATCGACTCCATCATCAAGAAGAATCCCATTTGCGACAATCTTGACGGCATCAACATAGCCATTCCCCGCACGGTGGTGCTCTGCACCGACATTTTCGACGAATTTATGGAGGTGAACAACCTCTATCCGATGGCGCTCTCGTCGGCTCCCGACGACGAAATACTCGCGGCTTTCCTCAAGGCGCGCCTGCCCCACCGGCTCATGGGCGACTTCCTATCGCTGGCCGACACCTTCGACCGACCGCTCGCCATAAGAAGCTCCAGTCTGCTTGAGGACTCCCATTATCAGCCGTTTGCCGGAATCTACGCCACTTACATGGTGCCGCGCGTCGATGACAAAAAGACGATGATCCGGCTGCTCGGAAATGCCATTAAAAGCGTGTACGCTTCCGTGTTTTATGCCGATAGCAAAGCCTACATGACAGCCACAAGCAACGTTATCGACCAGGAAAAAATGGCCGTCATCATCCAAGAAGTTGTTGGCAGCAATGTCGATCACTACTATTTCCCGTCGTTCTCCGGCACAGGGCGATCGCTCAACTACTACCCCATCAACGACGAGCGAACGGATGAGGGTGTGGCCGAAGTGGCAGTCGGACTTGGGAAATACATCGTCGATGGGGGGCTTGCTCTGCGCTTTTCGCCTCATCACCCCGCAAAAGTGTTGCAGACATCAACGCTCGACCTCGCCTTGCGCGACACCCAGACTCGACTCTACGCCATCGACATGGACAACTTCGACACCGACTTCAAAATCGACGACAGCTTCAATCTCGCGCGAGTGAGAGTCAACGACATCGCACCGACTGGTGCGCTCCGGCTCATCGCTTCCACCTTCGACTTCCGAAACGGGATAATCCGCGACACCGACCAGGGCGAAGGGCGAAAGGTGGTGACGTTCGCCAATATGCTGACACACGGTGCGTTCCCTCTGGCAAAAGCTGTTGATTTCATGCTTTCTACTGGCCAAAAAGAGATGGCAAGACCTGTGGAGATTGAATTCGCAGGAATAGTCAACGCTCCGTCGGCATCATCGAAGGGCACAATCTATTGGCTTCAAATACGCCCGATAATCGACAAAAAGGATTTCGCCGCCTCATCGGCAATCGACTTCTCCGACCCCCGGATTTTCATCCGCTCTTCAAAGGCACTCGGACACGGGCTTACGGAAAACATCCGCAAAATAGTCTATGTGCGCCCGCAGAATTTCTCCTCGCTGAAAAATGCCGAAATTGCCCGCGAAATCGAAAAGATAAACCGCGACTTAGAGCAGCGCAACGAGAATTATATCCTTCTCGGGCCCGGACGGTGGGGCTCGAGCGACGTAAATCTCGGCATCCCCGTGAAGTGGCCGCATATCTCCTCAGCGCGGCTCATCGTCGAGATGCCCTTCGGCAATTACCGCATAGAGCCAAGCCAAGGCACCCACTTCTTCCATAATCTCACCTCGTTCGGAGTGGGGTATTTCGCCATCGACAAAACAGCCGGCGACGACTGCGACATCGACTTCCTCGACCGGCAGCCAGCCGAATATGAGTCGCCGATGATCCGAATCGCCACGTTCGACGAACCGCTGAGCGTCATTATCAACGGAATGAAAGGCGTGGGCGTCGTCATCAATAGCAACATAAGGGACTTTATAGCCCCCCCCTCAAACGAAATAACAAACAATTCAAAAATACTACAATGAAAGCCCTCAAAAACATCTTGCAGGCAATAGGTTTTTCACAGCAAGTGGAAGAAGACGTGGAATATATCGACGATGTCCGCAACGACAATCCCAAAAATTCGGAAGCCGCTGCCGAGAAGCGTCAGGAACAACAACGACAACCTTTCAAGCCTAACGCACATTCAAACCGCCCACACACGCCGCCGACTGGCTCAACCCAATCGGGCAAAAAACGCCAAGGAGGCCAGCCTATCGTCTCGCCGCAGGAAATCAGCGGCCTGACTGCAGACATCTTCGAGAGCGTGGTGAAAATTTTCAACGAATCGTTGCCAGATTTTCTCCGCTCGTCGGTTGACCCCGAAGCACAACGGAAATATCTCTACGACAGCCTTGAGGCTTCGGTCAAAGAACAATTTGCGCAAATCGGCGAAGCGGCACGCAAAACCACAGAGCGCCAATGGGCGTCGGAGCGCGACAACTTACGCGCCGAAGTGGAATCGGCTCGCTCTAAATGCAAGATTGCCGAAGCAAAGCAAAATGAATTCCAGCAACAAAAGCTCTCATCCGAACGTCAAAAACGCGCCCTCAGCGAGCGCGTCAAAGATCTCGAAACCAAGGTGATGACTCTTGAGGCCGAAAAAGAACAGCTCGACCTTCAAACAAAAAGCCTCGTCAACCGAATAAAAGCGTCAGAAGTTCGCGATACCGACGTGAAATCGCTCACCGACCAAATTTCCGACCTTGAGCATCAACTCGACGAAAGCAGAAAAGCCACCCTCGATGCCCGCAACTCCGCCGGCTCAAATGTCGCCGAACTCCGCGCTCAACTCGACGAGAACTCCGCCGCGCTCGCCGCCAAAGATGCCGCGCTCGCCGCTAAAGAGGATGAAATCACCTCCCTAAAGGCTGCAATCGAAGCGACACGCGCCGAATTGAATGCACTAAAAGAAGTGGAGCCTTCCGACGAAGTCAAGCAAGTGAGGGAGAAGAACCGCATTGCCGACGCCATGATCAACGACCTTAACGCTAAGCTTTCCCAAGCGAAAAAGGAAAACGAAGAAAACAAGCGAGTGATCGAACGGCTCACATCCGACGGCAAACGTGAAAAGGCAGAAGCCGAAATCGCCCGCGAACGCCTTCGTATCGTCGGCGACCAACGGCAGACCGTTGACCGACAAAGCGAGAAAATCAGCCAACAAGCCACAATAATCGACAACCTCACACGTCAGGTTAACTCCTTGAAAGAAAAGGTAGCCGAGCAGGAAAAGGGCTTGGAAATGGTGGATGTCATTCAACAGCGCATGGAGAAATTCGACAAGATTAAAGCCGACTACGACGCAAAAATCAACGCGCTCAAAGCCCAGCGCGACAAACTGAAGGAAACCATCGAGACCAACCTTCACAATCAGGCCAATAACGAGAACCGACTCCGCCTTCAGATTTCCGAACTTGAGGAGAAGCTCAAAAACGCCGAGAGCCTGAAACCGCGCAACAACAACAGCAAGCCGCGCCCACGGACCGACATCAAAATCTCGGCCATCGACAGCGCACTTGACGACACCGACTGGCTCGACGCCACTCCCGACCCCAACGCCTCGCTGCGCAATCAAGAAAACGATGAGTTCGGTTATCAAGAGCCTGAGCGACAACAGCTCCCCGACGACCCGCAACTCTCCCTTTTCTAATTTCCTTCTTTAATCTGTCATCATTTTCAGTCAAATGAATAAAGTCACTCTTTTCGCCACAGCGCTTGCCGCCGTCGTGGCACTTGGCGCGTCGGCCATCGACATCAAGGAACTCGGCAAATACGTCTATCCAAACAACCGCGTGTCTTCGCCAGCATCGCTCGTGTATACCGACAACGACGATGCTTTGCTCACCCTTTCGCCCGACCGACATAAAATCATCAAGGCAGGCGTTGACGGCAAAACAACCGAGACCGTATTCGACATCGCCACATGTCGCAATGCCAAAATCGACCACATCGGAGGTTTTTCCCTTAGTCCCGACGGCTCGAAAATTCTGATCTACCAAAACCGCGAGAAAATCTACCGCCGCTCGTTCCTCGCCGACTATTACGTTTACGAAATACGCCATAACGTTCTATCTCCATTGTCGGAAAAATTCGAACGCCAAAGGTGCCCCGTGTTTTCCCACGACGGCAGAGCCGTGGCTTTCGTGGCCGAGAACAACATCTACATAGCCAAACTCGACTACAAAACCGAAGTGGCCGTGACCACCGACGGCAAAATCAATTCCGTAATAAACGGAGCTTCAGACTGGACCTATGAGGAAGAGTTCACCACCACTTGTTCTATGGCGTGGTCGGCCGACGACTTGACACTATGCTTCATCCGTTACGACGAAACTGATGTGCCAACCTTCTCTTTCCCGATTTACCGCGGCGGATGCAACCCCCACGACGAATACGAACTCTACCCGGGGGCGTTAACCTACAAATATCCGAAAGCGGGGATGAACAATTCTAAAGTCAGCATCCATTCCTACAACGTGGAAACCCGCAAAACCATTGCCCTTCCCCTCCCCGACGCTGAAATAGAATATATTCCACGCATTGCATTCCCGCCCGGGCAAAACACGGTCTATGCCCTCGCCCTCAATCGCCACCAGTCGAAAGCCACACTTTACGCCATTAACCCTCGGTCGGCAGTAGCCAAACCCGTATTCACCGACAAAGCCGAAACATGGATTTCACCCACATTGTGGAACGGCATCCTGTTCTATCCCGAATTCTTCGTGGTAATGTCGGAGGACTCCGGCTTCCGGCACATTTACGCCTACAACTATTCGGGAGTGAAAGTCCGCACCATCACATCCGGCAATTTCGACGTGACCGAATACTACGGCTATTCGGCCGCCACACGTTGCCACTACTACCAATCGGCCGAGACCGGCGCAATCAACCGTGTCGTAAACCGCATTGACGAAAAAGGCAAAATAACACGCCTCTCGCCCGACAACGGTTGGGCGGCTCTGACGATGTCGCCAGCGATGAACTACTATGTCCTCGACTATTCGACCGCTCACACCCCGAACGTATATACACTTTACTCGGCCAATGGCGACAAGAAAGTGAGGGTGCTCGAGGACAATGCCGCAGTCAGTCGGCGCTACGAGGGCGTTCCACAAAAGGAATTCTTCTCGTTCGTCAGCGACGGTTACGAGCTGAACGGATACGTCATCAAGCCCGAAGGCTTCGACGCCTCAAAGCGCTATCCCGTGATAATGTATCAATATAGCGGACCCGAATCGCAAGAGGTGCGTGACCGCTGGAGCATCGACTGGCAACAATACTTCGCAAAAAAAGGATATGTCGTGGCCTGCGTTGACGGACGCGGCACTGGCGCGCGTGGTGTAGATTTCCGAAAAATGGTGTACCGTCATCTCGGACACTATGAAAGCATCGACCAACTCGCCGCCGCACGGCATATCGCCTCGCTTCCTTATGTCGATTCCGCGAGAATTGGCATTTTCGGCTGGAGCTACGGCGGCTACGAAACTCTAATGGCCATTTCGCAGGCAAACGCGCCGTTTAAGGCGGCAGTGGCAATCGCTCCAGTCACCGACTGGCGTTTCTACGACACAGCCTACACCGAACGATTTATGCGCACGCCAAAAGAAAATGCCACCGGCTACGATGCCGCTTCTCCTCTGAAATTGGTCGATAACGTGAATTGCCGGCTGCTTATCATGGCTGGAACAGCTGACGACAATGTCCACATACAGAACACTTTCGAATATGTGGCCGCACTCCAAGCAAAAGAAAAACTGTGTGACATGCTCCTGTTCCCGAATATGGACCACTCCATCAACTATTGTAACGCGCGTGCCGTGGTCTATGCCAAAATGCTCGACTTCTTCAACAGAAATCTCTAACCCCTAATTGACGAAGGTTTTGATGCCTTCGGCATCGCGAACCGCCCTGCGGGCGACATTCGCTTCAAAACTTCGCCGATTGCTTCGCAATT
>CADBML010000068.1 GCA_902795825.1 uncultured Bacteroidales bacterium | reverse complement strand
GTTGAGGCCGATGTAGAAGCAAAAACTGTCGCAGGCTATTACAACTTGCAGGGCGTTCGCATCGACAATCCCGAGCGAGGCCAAGTCGGCATCGTCCGCTACACCGACGGCACGGCAAAGAAAATTGTTGTTAGATAAACCACGAATTAGACAGATACAATTGTAAATAAAATTATTGTAAAAAAGATTAAATTGAATTACAAACTTAAACTCGTAATAATCATGAAAAGAACATTACTATTCGGTTTATTTTTACCGCTTTTTTGCGTGGTGTCAAATGCCCACGACTTTGAGGAAAATGGCATATATTATAACATCAACTCCGACGGAGTTTCGGCGACGGTCACGTTCTATGGTGACGGCGCTATCCTGGTGCCTACTGCAGGAAATGCCACTCCTCTCGATGACGACACGCACAAATATTCGGGTGATGTGACGATTCCGCCATCCGTTGAGCACGATGGGCAAACTTATGACGTGACGGCTATCAATCAAGAGGCTTTCCTCGGATGCGAGGGGCTGTCGTCCCTTTCCATTCCTAACACTGTGACCTTAATCGGACCGTGCGCTTTCTACGGCTGTTCCGGGCTGACATCAATGACCATTCCCGAATCGGTTATAACAATCGGTTATCAAGCTTTTTTTTATTGCTCAGGTTTGGAGACCGCAACCATCGGCAAGTCTGTAAAGTATTTCGGAGATATGGCGTTCTACGGTTGCTCTGGGCTTAAGTCGGTCGTGTGGAACGCCAAGGAATGCGGCAATGTAAAATACTCGTCGGGCTCTCCATTCTACTACTGCACATCGTTGACATCTGTCGAGTTTGGAAATGAAGTGGAGAGGATTCCGGCTTATTTATGTTATGGGCTTTCTGAAATAACGTCGTTGACAATTCCCGCCTCCGTCACGGAGATAGGCGACCGCGCTTTCGGCCGATGCCCCAAACTGGAAAGCATCGTTGTGGAGTCTGCCAACAGGAAATTCGACTCCCGCGAAAACTGCAACGCCATTATAATGAGAAGCATGGCAATGCTGGTCGCCGGATGTAAAAGCACTGTTATTCCTTCCTCGGTGAGCGACATCGGCTCGTATGCGTTCGAAGGTTGCTCCGGTCTTGAGTCAGTGACGATTCCCGCCGCCGTGGTGTTAATCGGGGAGAAGGCTTTCGAAGGGTGTGCCGGCCTTAAAAGCGTGGAGTGGGACATCCCGAACTTTCCGAATTTCGAAAGCCAGTTTAAGTCGCCGTTTTTCGGCCTGACAGGCATTTCCGCTTTCAGTTTCGGAGAAGGGGTAGAACGGATTCCGTCGTACCTTTGCTATGGATTAACCAAATTGGCCGATGTCAACATCCCCGCCTCTGTCGCCTCTATAGGATTTAGGGCTTTTGGCAATTGTGGCGGTCTCACATCCATCGCCGTCGAGCCGGACAATGCCAAATACGACTCGCGCGGCAACTGCAACGCAATAGTCGAGTCCGCCACCAACGCTCTTGTTTTGGGTTGCGCGAACACGGTTATTCCGAACTCCGTATCTGAATTGCGCGCGTATGCCTTCGACGGAAGCGCCCCTGTGTCCATGGCTATTCCGCCTTCAATATCAAATATCGACAAGAACGCATTTGTCGGATGCGACAATGTCGCGGCTGTGGAATGGAACGTGGAACGATACGGCGATTTCACGGATGCTGATTCCAATCCCTTCCGCAGTCTTTCGGGCATTACGGCTTTCTCGTTTGGCGACAATGTGGCGGAAATCCCGGCATATCTTTGCTACGGACTTTCGGGAATATCGTCTTTGCAAATTCCGAAATCGGTAACCGAAATCGGGGCGCATGCATTCGGTGACTGTCCGGGGCTGGCCTACATCGCTGTGGCGAAAGGGAATCCGAAATACGACTCGCGCGACAATTGCAACGCCATCGTCGATTCGCAGTCAAACAAATTGGTGGTCGGATGCCGCAACGCCTTCATTCCCAACTCTGTGACATCTGTCGGGTCATACGCCTTCGAGGGCTGTTCAGGCCTCGCGTCAAT
>CADBML010000067.1 GCA_902795825.1 uncultured Bacteroidales bacterium | reverse complement strand
GTATCTTCTAAATATCCTCTCTGAATTTACTGAAAGGCAATTTATAGAAATCCCCTCGGGGCTTTCTATAAATTCCACGTTCAAAATGATGTCAAACTAAACAACAACAGTAATGAACTCTGAAATAAAATGAGAATCCGAGCCGCCATAGCAAATATCGCATTACTGACTCTCGCCGTTTTTTCGGCGAGAGCCAGCGATGTCAAATCACTCAACATCGACGTTCACCTCACCCACAACGGCGATGCCCACATCACCGAACACTGGAACATCGACGTCAGCGACGACATCACCGAATGGTATCTCGTAGAGACGAATCTCGGAAAAATCGAGATTAAAAATTTCGGTGTCAGCGACAAAGATGGACCATTCGTGCGCGAATCGCACTGGGATCTTGACCGCTCACGATCGCAAAAAGCCCGGCGCTGTGGCATCGTCGATAAAGGCGGGAACAACTACGAGCTATGTTGGGGCGTCGGGTCGAGCGGGCCACACGATTACTACGTCAACTACACAATGACGAATTTCGTGCGTCAGCTCAACGACTCCTGCGCCTTCAACCACATGTTTGTGGCGCGCGACCTCTCCTACATCGACCACGTGCGGGTGGAGTTTTTCGCCGACTCTGCAATGACCCGCGAAAACACCCGTATGTGGACGTTCGGACACCGAAACGGGCTAATCAACCTCAACGACTCCACAGGCACCGTCGTCGAGGAGGTTTGGGGATTCACGAAGCAAAGCGCCGTCATCATCATGCTCGCCTTCGGTCCCGAAATGTTCAAGCCCGACAATCGGGTGGATGAGGACTTTGCCGACATGAAACGGCGGGCACTCGATGGCAGCGACTATCTCAATGACGACAACCACGACGAAGGTCCAGACTGGCTCGAATCGCACCTCGTAAAATGGTTCGGCGAAAGCGCGGGCGAAACCATCTACAGCATTCTCCTCATCATATTTATGGGATTCATTTTCTTGATATTCCTCTCGATGATGTCGCCCTCGTGCTTCGGTTCTCTGCTTTATTTTATAGCCATAATCCCACTGATATGGATTCTGAAGCGGTTGTGGTATGTCGTTTCGCTGAAGCCGCTGCGAATATATTTGAAGAAAAAGAAAATCGTGGGTGACCCGGGGTGGTTCCGCGACGTCCCCGCAAACGGCAATTTGCTCGACGCGGCAAAGATGAAGAACGCTTTCTCCTATGCTCTCAGTCAGGAAAAATACGACAATCTCATTGCGGCCTACATAATGCGCCTCATCTATCAAGGCGCGATTACTATAGTCACCAAGCCCAATCCCAAAACCGGAGCGCCTGAAGAAAACTTCTTTTTCACTAATTGGGACAAAAAAGTCATAATTCCCGGCACGAACAATCTCCGCAAGAACGACGACGCAATCTTAGGCGACCTGTTCGACATAATGGAAGAAGCCGCCGGCGATGATGCCACGCTCCAACCCAAAGAGTTGAAAAAATGGGCAAAATCCCACACCTCGAAGGTCAAAAAATGGTATGACAAAATCGACGGCTCATTTTCGATCAAACGTGCCGACCCCCAGCAAGTCAAGGAGGTGTTCGGCTTAGAGAAATTCCTGAAGGAGTTCACGCTCGTCAAGGAGCGTCACATCGTCGAAGTGGCGCTGTGGGACGAATATCTCGTCTATGCCACCCTTTTCGGCATAGCCGACCAAGTGGCGGCCGACTTCCGAAAGGTGTGCCCCGAATATTTCCAACTGTCGAAAATAGGCAGCACCGTGATGCTCAATATCTCCAACCACGACTTTGTCAACTCCATGTCCACAGCCATGGCGTGGTCGGCAGTAACGGCCGATTCGCGAAGCAGCGTCAGCAGCTTCTCCTCGTCGATGGGCTCAGTAGGCTCGTCGTGGGGCGGCGGAGGAGGTTCGTCGTGGGGCGGCGGAGGAGGGTTCTCCGGCGGCGGCAGCGGCGGAGGAGGACGATGATTGAATGAGGAATTTTTTAATGCACAATGCATAATTAGAAATTAGGAATGAGAAATGAGAAATGAGAAATTAGAAATGAGAAATTAGGAATTGAAGACCGCCGAGGGGAAGGAGGCAGAGCCTCCGACTACGAGAACGGTTGCTGAGGGGAAGGCGGAAACGGCTGAAGGAGAATCAGACGACAATAAACCGCAATCAACCCAAACAGTTGTCATTCAATTGTTATCTGTCAATTATAAACTATAAAAGTTATGAAACGAATATTTATTTTTCTTCTCACAATTACAGCCATAACGGCATTATCATGCTCACTCGATGCAAAAACAAAGGCTCAAGAAGCCTATGTAAAGAAAGTGCGTCAAGTCTACAACACGGCCGTTCAACTATCTAAGAACGAATATACCGGCCACACACATTGTGTAAGCAACCACATTCTGCCCGGAAGTGGACCCCAAGAGGTGAAATTTGACTTCTTCTACGGCATCGAAGGTCCTGACGATGTAAGCGACAACACCCGTATTGAACATGTCTATCTTATTCGCCTATCCTACAACTTTGCCGGCCCTCAGTTTTATGAGGAATATCTCTTCGACGACAATGGCAAGTTCATCTTCTTTTTCAAAAGCGCCGACTCCTACGACGAACTTAACACAAAAGAAGAATTCCGTTTCTACTATAAACCCGACGGCTCGCTCGTCTATGCCAACCAAAAGACCGTCACCAACGGAAAGACTGTCAGAGACGTGGATTTGAAAGGTGGCGGTCAACTCGCCGACGAAGCGCCCGCTAATGCGAAGAAATATGTAGACGCTCTAAAAGGGCTTTTCGTAATATAATCTCATTCTCGATTCTAAAGCAAATTGAAACTCATTTTATTCACTCAAATTATGACAAAACTATTTTTTAGATTCGCGACACTATTGACTGCAACCGCACTTTTTGCCGCTTGCAACAACACAAACGGTAATGTCAACGGCGGCGGCAACGGTCGGATGCCGCAAAACGGCTCCGGGTATTCCGAAAAGGAACTCGACGACATAATGAACACCAACAACCCCTTGCGCCAAGGCACAACGTATTACTACAGCAAAGCCTTCAACTATTCCGTAAAATATCCCAACTCGTTTGTCAACCTCAAAAAAGACGACAAAGGATTTTCATGCGAATCGAAGGACGGCGTGGCAAAACTCCGTGCGTGGGGCGAGATGTTTGGCGGCGACCCTAAGACCGACGTTGAGGACGTGTTCGCAAACGTTCTTGCCGAATATAACAAACAGGGAGCCGAAATCACCGATTCCGACCTCGATGACGACAATTCTTTCAAGATAGAAGGAAACATAGGCAAACGGCATTTCTATCGCCGAACACTCGTATATTCCCTCGCTCTTGCCAACTTCGAATATTCCTACGACACCTCCGAGCGCGACGACATGGACCCCAACGCCGTCTATCTGTGGGTGGCCGACGAACTGGAAGAAACGCTTATACAAGGACAACCGCCAGTGGAACCCGAACCCGCGAAAATCGACCCGAACGCCGTGGCGAGCGTGGCTTATGTCGGCAAATGGAACATATTCTCAACGATGCGCTATGAGGAGCCATACAAACTCTACACCCAGTTTAAGGATGTCAACGCATGGGAAGCCCAAACCGAAACCGGAAAGGAAGTCTATCTGATTCTACCTGCCCGCGAATCGACTAAGGTCACCGCAAAGGACTCCAAAACAGGCGAACGCCTATATAGCAGAGACGGACGTCCCCTCGTTGTCCGTTGCAACCCCAAGGGCGAGCCCAATATGGAAATCACATTTATCGAAGAAACCGGCCGCATAACAAAATATGTGCCGCGCCACGACGACAAAGGCCATCCCATTGTCAGCGGCGGCATTTCCGACATGACTATCAAGCCTGCCGACGTCAAAGCACATCCCGATTGGTAACTCTCTGAAAAAACAAAACGTTAAAATCAATCCTTATAATTTATGTCTGTATTGATAATTTTCAAACTACTGGGGTCTCTGGCATTGCTCATGTTCGGTATGAAGTCAATGAGCGACAGTTTGCAGAAATTGGCAGGCCCCCAATTGCGCCACGTGCTTGGCGCAATGACCACTAACCGTTTCACAGGTGTACTCACTGGTATGCTGGTGACTGCGTCGGTGCAGTCAAGTACGGCAACCACAGTGATGACCGTGTCGTTCGTTAATGCCGGCCTGCTCACGCTCGCGCAGGCCATTTCCGTCATCATGGGCGCAAATATCGGCACGACGCTCACAGCATGGATTATGTCGGCAGGATTCTCCTTCAACATTTCCGATTTTGTCTATCCCGCATTCCTGCTGGGCATCGTGCTCATATATATGAAAAAATACCGCATTATCGGCGATTTCATCTTCGGCCTATCATTCCTTCTGTTAGGGCTGGGCACTCTCCGCGCCACGGGAATCGAAATGAACTTGGGAAACAACCCGTCGGTGCTGGCGTTTTTCTCCTCTTTCGACCCGGACTCGTTCTTGACCACACTCACGTTCCTGCTGCTGGGCGGCGTCCTCACTTTCTGTGTGCAATCGTCGGCGGCCGTGATGGCAATTACCATGATTCTATGCTCTACGGGAGCGCTCCCTATCTATCAAGGCATAGCGTTGGTGATGGGCGAAAACATTGGCACTACAATCACATCGAACCTTGCCGCACTTAGCGCAAACACCCAAGCCCGCCGCGCCGCTTTGGCCCACCTGTTTTTCAACGTGTTTGGTGTGGTGTGGGCGCTCATATTTTTCCGGCCCTTCATCAACTTAGTGTGCGACATCGTCGGCATCGACCCCTCGGCCCAGTCGCAAAGCCCCATCCGGCTTTCGTTTGCCCTCGCCATGTTCCACACGCTGTTTAATGTCATCAACACAGCCATACTCATCGGCTTCATCCCGCAGATTGAACGCATTGTTTGTTGGGTGATAAAGTCAAAAGAGAAGGAAACAGACAATAACGAGTTCAAACTCCGCTACATTCAGGGCGGTATAATGCGCACTCCCGAAATCGCCGTGTTGCAGGCACAGCGCGAAGTGGGGGTTTATAGCAACCAAACGCAGAATATGTTCTCCCTTGTCGTTAAGATGCTCGACGAAACCGACAGTACAAATGCTGAAAAGGCGTTTGAATACATCAACAAATTAGAGGACCAATCCGACAAAATGGAGATAGAAATCGCACATTACCTCGAAGATGTCAGCAATTACCACTTGAGTGACGAATCAAAGGCAAAAGTGCGTGCGATGATCAGAATGATCAGCGAGATAGAAAGCGTCGGCGATTCGTGCTTCAACCTCGCCCGCACCCTCAGGCACTACCACACAACAAAGGAAAAATTCACCGCCGAGCAAGTTGAAAACGTGCGCCGGATGATGTCGCTCGTCACCGAATCCCTTACCGAGTTGAACGCGATGATGAGCGTCGAGCGCGAACATCTGTCGATTGACCGCATTGCCGAGCTTGAGGAGGAAATCAACAGCCTGCGCAACAATCTCAAGGACAAAAACATCGCCGATGTTGACAACCATGTTTATTCCTATCGAATCAGCACAATGTATATTGATTTGATTAGCGAATGTGAAAAACTCGCCGACTACATTGTCAATGTGGCCGAAGCGAGAATGATGCTTTACAAAACAATATAGGCATGATTTAGTAGTTAGTGTTTGTAGGGGATTTCTATTAGGGGATTTCTATAAATTCCCCGTTCAAAAAGATATTAAAACGAACAATAACAACGATGAACTCTTTCGTAAATTCAGGATTATATT
>CADBML010000066.1 GCA_902795825.1 uncultured Bacteroidales bacterium | reverse complement strand
GGCAACAACGGAGGCGGAGGTGGCGGCTCATCGAAAAAAGTGAAAAGTATCACAAAAAACTACAAGCTCACAGTTTCGGATGATTTGTTGAAATTGTCAAAAGTCAATGTCAAGTATATTGATGAGAACAACAATGTCGCCACAGAAAAAGTGATGTCAACGACATGGTCGAAATCAGTGGATGTCAACCTCTCCCGAGCCACGAGCGACGTGACAGCCGGAATGTCGGTAGATTGTGACAACAACAATACGGCAAACAACGGCACGACGTACCGAATAGGATATACTGAAGATATTAACTACACAATCGTTTATCAAGACGGGACATCGGTTACGATACCGGCCTTCAATATTAATCCCCAGCAGCCTCAAGTTGACGGACAGGAAGTGGCTGAAACGATCGACGCTACCGAAAATTCATCTGCTGTCGCTTCAAATCTCGTGGTGGGGCAAGATGCGGCGGTAAGGCCGTCGGTATCGGATTATTGGGGAACCGACAATGATGATAACCCGACAACCGGTCAGGGCTATTATATCGACAATGACGGAGAAGTGGCTGTGGATTTAGGTTTCGGCGATATCCTTTGGGCCACACGTAATGTTGGCGCCCGCGGCGCATCCGATGTCGGTGGCCTATACGGATGGGGCGATCCTTTCGGTCGTCTTATCGAAACTCGTACCGACTATTATCCGGCTCGCAATCCTAACATGGTGCTTACTGGCAATACACTCTCGGGCACCCGCATGGACATCGCCACGGCTCAGTGGGGCAACAGTTGGCGTATGCCTCGCTCTTCGGAATGGGAAATGCTTAAAGCGAATTGTACAATAACGCCTTACACCCTCGATGGACAAAAGGGAGTGCTTGTAAAGTCGAACATCAATAACAATCAGATTTTCCTTCCCGCGAATGGCGACCGCTTTAATGATAAACATAGGTATAATTCGGCGGCTCCTTATGGCTATTATTGGTCGGGCGACTGGTGTACATCAACGGATGCCTCTCGGGCATGGAGTGTATATTTTTCAAGTTCAGCCAACTTCTACGCAAAACAGGGCTATGAACGCTATCATGGCTGTTCGGTTCGACCTGTGCGCCCGAAGAGCGTTCCGCTGAATGAATACAATCCTATAGTAATCAACTGATCGGCATCAATCGCTAATAATGAAATTATTCAGGCCATTCGTCATGTCGGGCGTCGTGACTGTCGCGGTGCTCTACCTGACGTTGGTGCCTCAACCACTTCCGCCTCCAGATGTTGAAATCCCGTTTGCCGACAAATTAGTCCACGGACTGATGTTTGCCGCAATCGCCGTAATCTATGCGGTTGATTGGGCTCGTCATAGTCATCGCCGTTTTGTCACCATTAAAGAATCGTTGACAATCTCGCTGATTTCCATCGTTTTCGGTGGAGTGGTGGAGTTTCTTCAGTGGGCTATGAATGTTGGCCGGTCGGGCGATGTGATGGATTTCATTGCCGACGGAATTGGCGTAGTGATTGTGTGGTTGGCATTTCTTCCGACGCGTTTTATTCAAGGTCAAAACGAGGCTTCGGGTGACATAAAAAATGCATAAAACGGTTTTGCCAAAAAATTTCATTATCCGATTTTGATATTTACCACATTATTTATATCTTTGTAACGGCAACGAGCCGAAAAAATTGATTCTATTAACCCTAAATAATAACAAATCATGTCAACACCTCACAACAGTGCGCCCGATGGCGCTTTCGCAAAAACAGTGTTAATGCCCGGCGACCCTCTGCGCGCAAAATTCATCGCAGAAAATTTCCTTGAGAATCCCGAATTAGTAACATCAGTGCGCAATGTCTATGGCTATACCGGCACCTATAAAGGTCACCGCGTTTCGGTCATGGCAAGCGGTATGGGTATGCCCAGCATCGGTATCTACTCCCATGAGCTTTACGCATTCTATGGAGTTGAAAACATCATTCGCATCGGCTCTGCAGGAAGTTATAATCCCGATTTGAACGTTATGGACGTATTTCTCGGCTCCAGCGCTTACAGCGAATCATCTTACGCCTATGTCCATAACCGCGTAGAGGATAAAGAACTATTCCCCAGCAAAGAGCTCAACAAAGTGATTGAAGACACAGCCGAGCGTCTTGGCATCAAACTAACCACTGGTATCATCCATTCAAGCGACGTGTTCTACGGAGGTGAAAAAGGTGAAAAATGGCAAGACCTCCGTGAACGCACAGGCGTTGACTGCGTTGAAATGGAATCGTTCGCGCTCTTCCATAACGCCAACGTCCTCGGTAAGCGAGCCGCTTGTATCCTTACAATCTCCGACTCTTTCATTAGCAAAGTGGAGCTGTCGGCAGAGGACCGTCAGAATTCGTTCCGCACGATGATGACGCTGGCACTTGAGTCGGCAATCGCTCTCGACTAATCCGAGCAGAAACATTGCGGCACACACGTAATAAGCTGCAAGATTGAAAAAGCGGACCGCATGATGCGGTCCGCTTTCGATTTCCCCGCGGGGGGATTGTCAACATTTGATAAGCCTTTGCTCTGTCAATGCAAGAGCGAGTTTTCAATTTCGGCAATCTCGTTTTGGAGTTGGGCTTCCACCGAAAGCCGTTGCTCAATGTTCCGGCAGGCATGAAGCACTGTCGCGTGAGTGCGCGATAAGCGGGCTCCGATAGTCGAAAGCTGCATGTTGCCAATCTTTTTCGCCAGATACATCACAATCTGTCTTGTGTCGGAAATTTCGCGTTTGCGTGTCACGGTGAAAATGTCGTCAACCTGGATGCCGTAGTAACCGCAGACTTCATTGGCGATAGAGTCGAAATTCACTTGCTTGCTTCTGATTTTCACTGCATTTGCCACCACCATCTTCGTGAGGTCGATATCGACCTCTTTGTTCAAAATGGCGGCGTGAGCAATCAGCGAGACGACAACTCCTTCAAGTTCGCGGATGCTCGATGTGACGTTAGATGCGATGTAATCGATGATTTCGTCGCTGATGTTGAGTCCGTCCTGTTCTGATTTCTTAACAAGGAAATCATGGCGAAGCTTGAAGTCGGGGCGTTGAAGCTCGACGGTCATTCCCCACTTGAATCGGGATAGCATGCGCTCTTCCATCCCTTCCAGCATCGACGGGCGGCAATCGCTCGACATTATTATCTGCTTGTTGTTTTGGTGGAGATGGTTGAAAATGTGGAAGAAGTTCATTTGGGTCTTCGTTTTGCCCACGAGGTCCTGAATGTCGTCGATGATAAGTGTATCGACACTTTGGTAGAAACGAATGAAATCGTTGATTTTGCCGTGACAAAGAGCGGCGGTGTATTGGCTTTCGAAAAGGCGTGCTGTGATGTAGAGCACACGATTTTCGGGATAAAGCTCCTTAATGCGAATCCCGATGGCTTGAATGAGATGGGTTTTGCCCACTCCCGAAGCGCCGAACACAAACAGAGGGTTGTAGGTTTTCCGCATTGGGTTCTCGGCGATTGCCTGGGCAATCGTGCGAGCCACTTTGTTGCTGTCGCTCTCGCAATAGTTCTCGAAATTGTAACGAGGATTAAGCTGCGGGTCGATGTCGTCAAGTTTCTCGTTGCGGAATGGATTGGAAGTGACGCCTGCGCGAGGCTTAACGGCCTGGCTGGCGTTTGAACTGCCTATTTTGACCTCCGTGTCGGGTCTGTTGCCAATTTGGTTGAAGCAATAATAGAGCTTGGTGCCAACACCGAAATACTTTTGGATTGTTGTGGCAATGAGCCTAAAGTAACGCTCTTCAAGTTGTTCGGCAAAGAATTGGGAAGGGACAAACAACTCCAGCGCTCCATTCTCGAAGCGCACAAAACTGACGGGCTTGAACCATGCGTCAAATTGTTCGGCGGGAATATTGTCCTGAATAACTTTCAGGCAATTTTCCCACTTTTGGGAGTTATAAAGTTCCATTACCTAAGGTTACCAAATGGTGATAATTTCGACTACAAAATTCGGAAATATTTTTTGAAAAATAAATATGATTTTTTTTTGGAATTTTTGATTAAATTGCAATGTTCTTAAAATCAGGCTGTTGCTTATGGAATTTAGCAAAAAGGCCCAATTTGGAATTGAATACAACTAAATAATTAGTTATTAAGAAATTATTAATCGATTAGGCTGAATTTATACTTGTAAATTACAATTATAAATAGCCTTTAGGGAGTTGAGACCGATAAAATCGTAGAAATGCGAAAAAAATGGCCCAATAATGTTATTTAAAATCATTTTAAATAACGGGGTTTTCGCCACAAACGACGAGCGCTTGTTAGAATAGCTTAATCGATATGTAGCGTTTGGGGTTCTTTTTCACGTCGATAAGCAAAGAGTCAAGACTTCCGGCGGCGCCGTCGAGGCGGTTGTAGAGGCTTTTGTCGTTGAGAAGCAGACCGAGCGAAGAGTCGGGCGAATTGAGTTTGCCTGTGAGTGTTTTGATCTCTCCAGTCGCATTTTCCACGTTTTGCATCGTCTGGTCGATGGGCAGCGCCTTCAATTGAGTCGAAAATTCGGTGAGGTCGCCCGAGACTGTGTTGAGATTGTCGGTGATTTTGTTGACGTTCTCGAAAGCGGGTGATGAAGACTTTACCATCTTGTTGAGAGAAACGGTTGTGGCTTCGATGTTGGCGGTGATTCGGTCGATTCTTTCAATTGAAGCGGCAAGCGCCGGATTCGAAACCAATTGGTTGACTGAAGTGATGAGGGAGTCTATTTTGGGCAAAATAGAGGCTACGGAGGGCATAAGGTCGTCGCCAACGGCGTCCATGATTCCGGAGGCGTTTGAGCCCTCGATTGTTGAGCCAATTTCATAATACTCCTTTGATTCGGAAAACTTGAGGACGACCGCAGCGGTGCCGAGCAGGTCGCTTTCAATCATGGCATGTGAGCCTTTAGGCACTTTGAGCTTTTTGTCGAGCGAAAGTTCTACTCTGACGTGGCCCGGATTGTCGTATTCATATTGGATGTCGCGGACTTGACCGATTTTGAATCCGTTGAGAGTGACGGGAGCGGCAATGTTGAGGCCGTCCACGTCGGTGTAGGATGCGTAGTAGTAATTGGCCGATTTGAAGAGGTTGATGCCTTTAAGAAATTCGATGCCAAAAAAGAGCACGAGAGCGGCAACAATTACGCAAATTGCGATTTTGATGAGTTTTTTGGTTTCCATTCTATTGAGTTTGTTTTGTTTCGTTATAGGAAAAATTCCACTCGTTTACCGTCAATCAGTCGGATAATAAACGCTTTTGGGAATAATTTTTTAACATCGGGAAGAATCGCGGCTATTTCCGACTTGGAAGCCGCGCTGCCGTAATAATATTTGTATATACCGTTTTCCTTGTAGAATTTGACCGGTTTCAAGCCATGAAATTGCCATGAGTTTGATGGAATCTTGGAGTCGGCTGCGAGGATTTGAATATGATAGGTGCCGCCGTTCTCGGCAATATTGGCGTTGGCAATCCGTTCTTCTTTGTCGTGTTTTTTGTCGGCGGTCACTTTCTCGGAGGTCTTGTCGGTTTTCAGGTTATCTGAGCCTTGTTTGTCGTTCTTGGACGATGGGGCATTGTCGTTGTCGTCGCCATAGCTTTCGTCGGTTTTGTCCGCTTTCGTATTGCTTTTGTCGTACTTTTTCCGATAAGCCATAAAAGCTTTGTGGATCGCCTCGGCGAGCAAGTCTTGGCCATCATCTGAGGCGAGAAATGCTTCTTGCTCGGGATTGCATATAAAATCGAGTTCAACAAGCACGGAAGGCATATTCACCGACCACAGCACTCTGAAAACGTCTTGCTTCACGCCGCGGTTGCGACGACCGGCTATGCTTACCATATTTTTTTGTATTTGTGTGGCAAGATAGTTGCTTCGCTCCAAGTACAAATCCTGCCGAAGACTTATGAGAATAAAGTCGTCGGAATTGGGGTCGTATTTGCCTCCGTTCTCCCGAGCGACGACATCGCGGTTTTTGTCCGACTTTTCCGGCCCGATTATATATGTCTCGGTGCCGCAGCAAGTTTCGGGGTTAGTTTGGCTGGAGTTGGTGTGGATGGAGATGAAAAGGTCGCCTTTGTTTTTGTTGGCAATGGTTGCGCGCTCCTCGAGAGTGACGCGGCGGTCGGAAGGCCGAGTATAGATTACTTTCACATTCTTTTCCTCTCCGACAAGTTTGCCGAGTTTCTTTGCTACAGCGAGGGTGACGGCTTTCTCTGTGGCGTTCACGCCCAATGCTCCCGGGTCGCTACCTCCGTGTCCGGCGTCGATGACCACGACAAAATCTTTCGCTTGGCACAACAGGCCTGTTGTGGCGATTAACAGAGAAAGCAGTGTCAGAGTGAAAGTTCGCATTCTGTGCAAATTTTCCACAAAGATAATAATTATTGAGGAAGTGACAAAATTCAACCTTTGGAATTGAGAGTTGTCGGCCATAAAAAAGTGGAAAATAACTGCTCACTTGCATAGAACGGAGTCGGCGTAGAAACAAAAACAAAAAAATGCCGCGACGACGGAACTATACATATTCCCAGTTCACTTGTCTAAATAATCTCGTTCATTTCGAATATTCTCTCTAAATTTTCTGAAAGATATTTTTTAGAATTGACCAACGATATCTTCAAAATCGCTTCAGAGAAAAAATATAAACGTGAAATATAGTCTTTTGTGAGGGGCTTGCCCATTGATGCTGACAGAACCAAGGGGATATGGTACCTGTCAAAAGACGGTAAAGGATGTTTTAGAATAAACATGTCAGTAGAGCATTTTGAAGAGAATAAAAGAGAAACAACCAACGGCTTTGAAGTCGTTGATTGGTTTGATTTTGAAAAACTTAATGAAGAACAATATGTTAATTTTATAAATAGATATAATAATGACAAAGAAAGAAGAACTATTGATAGATGCGTGCAAGCTATTGAACGTGAGATTGGAACCTACGATGGTAGTGATGGCTTGCTTGCGAACAGAATAACAGCAAGCGACTATGCTGGACTTGATAAGAAAACACTACAAGGAGAATCCGACAGAGGACGAGATAATAGATATAGCCGAAGCGATTATGGAGAAAGTGAAGTAATACAGACCTTCACAACACCATCAGGTGAAGTTTATGGTTTTGTGGACAAAGAGGGCAACATCTATCTTGACGAGACTAAGATTGAACCCAAGCATCCTATCCATGAATACACCCATGTGTGGGACAGAATGGTAAGGGAAAGGAATCCTGAACTATGGAACAGAGGTGTGGAACTCATGAAAGCAGGAGTTCCCACCCTGTGGGCATAGATAGAATAGGATACTAACTATGGCAAAAAGTGGAAAGCATTGAAGAAGAAATGATTTGAAAAGGTTTGGTTTTGAATTGTTTGAAACACATTTTCATTTATTTGAGAGACAAAGCCTCGCACCAAACTCCCGCATTTTATCAAACAACAATTACAACAAAGGACAACTAAAACAACACAATGTTCAGTTGTTTAAGTCGTTGGCAAGTTGTCAGTGTTGTATTCTAGAAAAACGCCGAAGAAAACACCCCGTCGTTTTGTTCTAATGAATAAAGCATAGTGCATCTGCTATTGCTGTTTTTGCTGTATTTTGCTGGCGAGTGAGTGGATATAGATGGATATAGATGTGTATAGATTGGATAGATTGTATAGATTGGATATAGATGCAGTTTTTTTAATAAAAAGTTTGTCATAACGAAAAGATTTGCTAACTTTGCAGTCGCAAAAGAAAATGGCGGGATAGCTCAGTTGGTTAGAGCGTCGGATTCATAACCCGGAGGTCACGAGTTCAATTCTCGTTCCCGCCACCAAAAAAAGAGCGCATTGCGCTCTTTTTTTGTTATGAGTTGTGATGACGGAGAGGCAGAAATGCTTGCCGCTCGTCAAAACACGGAACTTTGTTTTGTGAATGAGAATCTGATTTTGGCTTTGTCGAGGTCGAGGATTGCCATCGCCGGTTGTTCCACATAGGGGCAAATAGCGGTGGTGTATGTTGTCGATGATGAGTAGGACGACTGAGATGTTTCGGTGGTTACACTCACGGGCGTAATCACAAATTCCACATCCTCGGCCGAGAGATTCCCCTTGTCGATCATGTCAAGAATGTATTGGCGCATACTTGAGAACGTATAGGAATGCGTTGAGGGGTTGTAGGAGGCGTAGAAAGACGTTTTGTCGTCGTTGATTGAGCGCGACGAGAAGAATTCGTCCTTTTTCGATTTAAGCACCAAAAGCAAGTAGGCCGGAGGCGCGATGTTATAGTCGTTTTCAATTGACCGTGCGGGTATGCTGAAGGTGAGGGAGTTGACCACACGAAGCGAATTGGGCGATTCGTTGTATTTGGCAATGATTTCAGCGGTCGGGAACTTGATTATCACCTCTTTGCCGATGGGGGCAACCACGAGCATCTTACCCTTAGCCTGGAGCTCGGCGATGTTGTCGTCAAGAGAAAGCCGGATGTTGTTGTTGCTTACCACTTCGGGCGTGACGGCGAAATAGTTGGCGTTGGCGTAGATTGTGGTGTCTTTTTCGTCGATAGTTACATTTTTGTGGTAGAACATTTGGAGCTTTGTTTCCTCCACTTTCATGATGCGGCCGTTGCCATAGGAATTGGCGACATACAGTCCGGGGAAAAACTTGACAAACTCATCGGGGTTGGTGAAGATTTCCGGCGAGTCGATATATTTTTGATAAAGCTTCCTGCCGATTTCGGTGGGGAGCATAACGTCTACTGTGCGGTAAAGAAGCTTGGCGATGGAGTCGCTGCGGCTTAGGGCAGTGGCGTTGTACACTTTTGAGGCGATGAGGTTGGCCTCGGAATAGTAGCCATCGGGGTCGAAGTCGCTGTAGATGGGCGAGGGCAACGGTTTGGATAGCGTATAGACATTAAGCCCCATAGGGGTTATGGAGTCGCCGATGAAACCATCCAAAGGGATTGTCATGACGAGTTTGATGGAATCGATGGTCTCGGTGGTTACGCCTTCGGTCTCGATGGTTTGGGCCGGCATGAACTGAGCCACAAAGTCGGACTTAAGTGAGCCGAAATTCTTAGCGTCGATCGACCCGAGGAGTTGTGTGGCAGTCATGGACGAGACATTTCCGATATCGACGGTTGTGCCTGAAACTGTGAAAGAAGAGTCCATGACGATTTGAATCTGGTCGTTGACCAAAGAGTCGCCGAGAGGCGACACGTCGTCGCAAGCCACAAAAGCCACCAAAGCGGCAAAAAAGGCGATTATACTGATTTTGGTATGTTTCATATTCTGGCAGTCGAAAAAGAATGAATGACTGATGAATCAGGAGAGCGATTTGTAGAATTCGAAGAATTTCTCGGGGAAATTCTTTTGCGTACAACCCAGAAGGAGCGGTTTGCCAGTTGCCTTAGCCATAGCTACGAGGTTGTCGGAAGCGTCGTGGAAAGGCTTGCAGATGGCGTCGGAATATTCAAAAGCAATGCGGTAGAGTGTGGAGTGGTCGATTTGACGGTTGTTAAGCTTTCCGAGAAGCTTTTCGTCAAGACCGTCGGCCACGAGCTTATCGACCATTCGAGAGTCAAGGCAACCGTTGAAATGGTCGCGCATGATGGAGAACACTATTTTGATATCCTTGAAAGCGGGATCGTTGGCATAAACCGATTTGAGATAGAGAGGGATTAATGAAGAAATCCACCCGCTGCAATGGATAATAGAGGGGTTCCAACGAAGTTTTTTGACGGTTTCGATCACGCTGCGGGTGAAGAAGATAATTCTCTCGTCGTTTTCGGCAGGGAAGATGTCGGTTTCAAGCCCAGCTATGGAGTGGCGTTGGAAATAGTCTTCGTTGTCGATGAAATATACTTGCATCCTTCCTGGCTGCAGAGTGGCAACTTTGATTAACAAAGGGTGGTCGGCATCATCGATAACTACATTCATCCCCGAGAGACGAATCACTTCGTGGAGCTGGTTGCGGCGCTCATTGATATTGCCGTATTTGGGCATGAAGATTCTCACTTCAATGTCTTTTTCCTGCATACTTTGCGGAAGCTCCCTGTTGAAAAGAGAGGTTCTGTTTTCCGGGAGGTAAGGGGAAATTTGTTGTGAAATGTAAAGGATGCGGTCGATATTCATTCTAACATGTTAAAAATTAATGCGCAAAGTTACGAAAATTTTCCGACATGACCAACATTCGGTCTAAAGAGAGGGCTGTTTTTAGTGTTTTTTGGCTAAATAGAGTAAATTGCGAAAAAATATCGTCGGGTAGAGCCGTCGTTTTGTCGCGATGGATAAGAAAAGCGGCTTGTCGATAAGGTGACAAGCCGCTAAAATAAAACTGGGCAATAGGCAGTTTACAACTTTCGAAACTTGTTATCGCTTTATTCTCCGACGAATACGTGCGAACCTTGACTTAATCGACGGTGTCTCGGAGTGGGCATATCCGTAACCATAAGTGCTCGATTTGCCATACTTGCCATATTTGCTGTAGGAGCCGTAATAATGGCCGAACTTGCGGTAAGTGTAGCTTCCCGACTTCATGTTGACGGCATTTAGCACCAAGTAGCAGTTGGGGAATCGTCCGGATGTCACAGCGTGGTGCATAATTTTCAGACACCGTTTTGTGGAATAGTTGGCGCGGGTGACATAAATCTGAATGTCGGAAACGGGCGCGATGAGGAAGGTGTCGGAAACGACGCCGATGGGGGCGGAGTCGATGATGATAATGTCGAACATTTCGCGAAGTTTCTCAAACAGTTGTGCAAGTCGGTCGCTGAGCAGCAACTCGTTGGGATTTGGCGGCACTGGACCGCCGGCGAGAACGAACAAGTTGTCGTTTTTGCCTGAAGGGAATATTATGCTCGCAATATCGTCGGTCTGGTTAGACAGGTATGTCGTGATGCCTTCAAGGTTGTCAAGGCCGAAACGTCGGGCTAGGTTGGGGCGACGTATATCCATGCCGACGACGAGGGTGCGTTTGCCAGTAAGGGCATACGACATAGCGATGTTGGAGGCCACGAATGTTTTGCCTTCGCCGGAGAGCGACGATGAGACGAGGAGCACTTTCTTATCTTTGCCGGCACCTGCGAATTGGATGTTGTTGCGGAGAAGCCGGAACAACTCTGCGTTGGCCGAAGTGTCGTTTTCGGTAATGACGAAATCGACGCCTTTGTCAGCAAGTCCGATTTCGCCGAGGATGGGCATGGAGGTCATCCTTTCGAGGTCGTCCTTGTCCTTGAAAATCGGGAAAATAAGACGGCGAAGGAAAATCAAAACTGCCGGAATGAGTGCGCCGATTAGGAGCGCGATGCCGTAGTAGGACTGGCGGCGCGGAGCCACCGGGCCTGAGCCCTGCGGGTTGTCGATAAGTTTCGCGGTGGGTGTTGCGAGAGTTTTCTGGAGGGCGATTTCTTCGCGACGTTCGAGGAGGAAATTGTAGATGTTGTCCTTGATTCGCTGTTCGCGGAAAATGCCTGCAAGCTCACGCTCGTAGGTGGGCACATTTGCAAGTTTGCCTGCGGCTCGGCTGTCGATGCGATACACTTGACCGCGTTGTATTGCCAGCGACTGCTTGGCATTCTGGATTCCGCGTTGGATTTCAAGTTTGTTCCGGTTGATTTCATCCTGAAGGCGTTGAATCAAAGGGTTGTCTTCGGTTGAACCTTCAAGCAGTGCGGCGCGTTGCTCCACCTTTTTATTATACTCTTCGATGGCTGGATTAAGTGTGGCGTCGCCGACGGCAGGGATGGCTTCGTAGCTGTCGGATGTGCTGACTTGCTTTTCGAGCCGGGATATAATCTGGCTTTGAGCATCGAGCTGGCCGAGCTGCTGGTCAATAGTGGCTGTTTGTGAAAGGTACTGTCCGGTTTCGGCGTTAAGGTCGATAATCTGTCGCTGTTTGCGATAGTCTTCGTAGTCTTTTTCAACATCTTTAAGTTCGCCCGACACGCTTGCGAGACGTTCGACGATAAACGCTTCGGTCTGCATTGCCGAACGGTTTTTGTCGGCGATGATGTCGCGGTTGTAGATGTCGATAAGAGTGTTGATGATGGCTTTTCCTTGAGGGATAAGCGGGGTGGTCAGCCGGAAGCGGAGAATTGTTCCGGAATTGTGGGCATATTCGATGAAAAGCCGACCGGAAAGGCTAGAAGCCACGCTTGAGGGATTGCTAATCACGACCTTCTGCTTGCCGTTAATAACCGATGTGGTTGTTGAAGGCTTGATTTTGAGAGTTCCTTGGCTAAGCTGGAACGTCACGGGAAGCGTTTTTGTGCGGAGCGACTTTTCTTCATCGACGCCGCCCATATTCGTTTTTACGTTGATTACATATTCGTCGCCCGGTTTTTCGACAGTGGCAGTGATATCGGCCGACAGGTTGCGAAGACTGATGGAGTCAAGCTCGGCTTCGAATCCGTTAGTGCCGTAGATGGGGTTGTCGCGGAAACGGCCAATCTCGTAATAGGAGTATGCGAGGTTGAGGCTATCGACGGTTTTGATGAGGTTGTTTCGCGAGCGGAGAATTTCGATTTCCGTCTCGTCGAGGTAGTTTTTCATCTCCACCATAGGATTAGTCTGGGCAAGCGCCGATTTTGAGGCCTGCGACTGTTCGTCGTTGATATAAACCGATGCCGACACTTCGTAAGTGGGAACGATTTTGGCCACGTAATAATATGAAATGCCCAAAGCGATGGCTATGCACAGCACAAACCATTTCCACTGTGCTAAATATTCAAACAGAAGACCCAACACGTCGAACGAAAACTCTTCAAGTTCGGGCTTTTGGTTGGGGGCTTGTTTGTCTTTTTCTTCAATTTCACTCATGATGATTCGGCGAATATTATGTTATACGTGATTATGTGTCAGTCTTTTTTAATATAGTTGAGGATGCTGAACACCATTGCGGTGACAGCTGTGACACCGCTAAACAAGGTCATGCCGACGGTGTAGCTTTTGGTGAGGTTCCACGAACCTTCGGCCATGTATTTGTTCGGCTCGACATAGAGGATGTCGTTTTGGCAAAGGTTGTAGTATGGAGAATAGAGAATGCTTTTGTCGTTAAGGTTGAGGCGGGTGATTGAGCGGTGTCCGTCGGAGTGAGTGCGAATGAGCATGATGTTGTCGCGACGTCCTTGAATGTTGAGGTCGCCCGCTTTAGCGACAGCCTCTAATATGTTAAGGTGCTCGTTCTCAGATTGGATGATGCCGGGACCATTAAACGCTCCGAGGCAGACAACCCTGAAGTTGACGAGGCGGACATCGATTGTGGGCTTCTCAGTGACATACTTGGGCATGATTTTGTCGGTGATGGTTTTGATGATTTGGTCTTTCTTCATGCCGCCGACTTTTATTTTGCCCACGATGGGGAAGTCGATGCAGCCGTCGGTGCCGACGAGGTAGTAGTAAACATAGCTGTTTGTGCCGCTGCCGCCGCCCATGTTGCGGTTGAGATTGAGATGGGCAACTTCCCCTTTCTCGTCGAGATACAGACCTTTGTTGAACGACATCACAGATTTCATGTTTGTCGCCGTCACTTGTATATCGAGCAAATCGCCAGGAATGATGAAGGGCTCAACATAGGGGTTGATTTGTGCCAGCATGCTTTCGGGAATTGTCTCAGCTTCGACGAAGTAGGGAACTTCCTTGGGGGCTGAAGAGCAAGAGCTCAATATGGCGATGAACGCCACGATTGCCATTAAAAAACTTGTTTTTTTCATTTATGGATTATTTTGTTTAATTCGAATGTGAATTTGTATAAGCACATATTTTCGCAAAGTTAGTCATTTTTCTCGTTTCCGGCAAAATATTTGGGCTTGTGATTAAAAAAAATAACATTTTCGCCGGTTGAGTTGGCGTTGTGACGAATATTTATTAACTTCGCAAGATAGTTTTTGATGACTAACAACAGACAACAACAAGTTAAATGATATTTGATTTAATAAATCTATCGATATTCGACGCGAGTTCCTTCTTCCAGTGGTTTATGGACAATGCCAGCTATTGGTTTGTGTTCGTGTTCATGGCAGTGGAGAGCTCGTTCGTCCCATTTCCTTCGGAGGTGGTGGTGCCTCCAGCCGCATATCTCGCCGTTCACGACGACTCATCGATGAACATTTACATGGTGGTAGTGGTTGCGACGGCGGGCGCAATCGTGGGCGCTTTGGTCAATTACTATCTGTCGATGTGGCTTGGCCGCCCGATAATCTACAAGTTTGCCGAGAGCCGTGTGGGCAGAGTGTTTTTGCTGAACAAAGAGAAAGTGGAGAAAGCGGAAGATTACTTCAACCGGCATGGGGCGGTTTCGACTTTCGTAGGCAGGCTTATTCCCGCTATCCGGCAGCTGATTTCAATTCCTGCCGGGCTGGCAAGGATGAATATAGTCAAATTCGTGTCGTTCACAGGTCTGGGAGCCGGAGTTTGGAACGTCGTTCTTGCCGCTCTTGGATTTCTACTCTCCACGATGGTGACAAAGGATGAGCTTTTCGGCAAGGTGGAGGAGTATAATTCATATCTCACTTATGCCGGACTTGCGATTCTCCTCGTTTGTGTGGCGTTTATCGCATGGAATTTCTTCAAACCAAAAAAATCAAGCCCTGAACAATGAAAGTAGCCCCATCACTTTTGTCGGCCGATTTCGCCAATCTTGAGCGGGATGTCAGGATGGTGAACCGTAGCGAAGCGTCGCTACTCCATCTTGATGTCATGGACGGCGTTTTTGTGCCGAATATTTCATTCGGATTTCCCGTGATTGAGTCAATAAAGAACATATCGGAAAAGCCGCTGGATGTACATCTTATGATTGTGGAGCCGCAGAAGTTCGTGAGTCAGGTCCGCGATTGCGGCGCTGAGTATATGAATGTGCACTACGAGACATGCCAGCATCTCCACCGCACTGTGCAACAAATTCGCTCGGCGGGGATGAAAGCCGCCGTGACCCTCAATCCGGCCACTCCGGTGGAAGTGCTCCGCGACATTGTGGCCGACCTTGACATGGTTTTGCTCATGTCGGTTAACCCGGGCTTTGGAGGGCAGACTTTTATTGAGCAGACTCTCGACAAGACGCGCAGACTGCGGAATTTAATCATGGAAGCGGGCGCGAAAGCTCTGATAGAAATCGACGGAGGTGTGAATCTTTCCACAGGTAAATCCCTCGCTGAGGCAGGTGCGGATATCCTGGTCGCTGGAAGTTTCGTGTTCTCATCGGCCGACCCCATTTTGACAATCAAACAATTATCTAATCTATAACAACTAAATTATGGAAAGAACACCCTATTCTGGAGAGACGTTTTCGCCATTTGGCGATGGCGCGCCAATTAAAAAACGACCGATGGCGGGTAACACCTCAGCAAAGCCATCTGACAAAAAAAATCAAATCGACGACAAACCCAAATTTTTTGCCTTTTTCACGAGTAAAGTGTTCAGGGTCACATTGGGCATCATTCTCGTGCTCATCGCATTCTACGCGTTTGCTGTGACGGTTTCGTCGTTTTTTACCCATTCCAACGACCAAACAGTCCTCGACGCGGCCCGTGTCGCTCCGCCTGATGCCGAGCAGTTTGACAACATCGGCAAAATCGTAGGGGCGTATATCTCCAACGCGATATTCACTAAGAGCATTGGGGTGGGGGCTTTCGTCTTGATTTTCTACATTTTTATGCTGGGCTTGCGGCTTTTCACTCCCGTAAAGTTCAATTTTGTGACGTTTACTATTCGTTGCCTTTTGGTGGCAATTGTAAGTTCCATCGTTGCCGGACTGTTCACCGTCAACAATGCCGAAACGTCGATGTTTGTCGGAGGTTATCATGGATATAACGTCAACGCCTTCTTGGTCAAGTACGGCGGTCATCTGCTTGCATACATTGTTAGCATAATCCTGTTGGTGATTGTGGCGGCGGTGTTTTTCAACGACATAGTCAGGATTGCCCACAAATATTCGATGCGGGTGGCTGAAGCCAGAGAGCTTCGTGAAAAGCGTGAGCGTGAACGCAAGGCGGAAAATGAACGCATAAAAGGGATGCTCGACACCGACATCGCTGAGAATAAGGACAAGAAAAGCAAGGCTCCGAGAAAGTTCGTGTTCGATGGCGGCGAGTCGTCGAGTGACGATGGCGGCGGGGCCGCGTCTAAACCTCGCCGCGAACGTCGCGCGAAGAAGGACGACGCCGAAACCGCGTCGGTGGGTGATATGTCAGTGACAAAAAACACCATTGAGCAGGCCGACGTGATTGATTCTGATGCTTTTGACCCCACGGCAGAGTTGCCCAACTATCGGATGCCGTCGATTGACCTTCTCAACGATATTGAGGTGAAGGAAAACAGCATCGACCAAGAAGAACAAGAGGAAAACAAACAGCGCATCGAAGCTGCCTTGGGGAGCTATGGCATCACCATCAAGAGCATCTCCGCCACTGTTGGGCCGACTGTGACTCTATACGAAGTTGTGCCAACCGAAGGAATCCGCATCGCGAAAATCAAAAATCTTGAAGAGGACATCATGATGACTCTTGCGGCGAAAGGAATCCGAATTATCGCGCCGATTCCCGGCAAAAGCGCTATTGGCATTGAAGTCCCGAACCACGATATGCAGACTGTGTCGGTGCGCTCGGTGATTGCCTCCCGCAAGTTCCAAGAGTCGCGTGCTCACTTGCCAGTGGCCATAGGGGCTACTATCACCAACGATGTGTATGTTACCGACTTGGCCAAGATGCCCCACTTGCTCGTGGCTGGCGCTACCGGACAGGGCAAATCCGTTGCTCTCAACGTCATAATCACCTCGCTCCTCTACAAGAAACATCCCTCCGAGCTGAAATTCGTGCTCATCGACCCCAAGGCGGTTGAGTTTAGCCTGTACTCTAAAATAGAGAACCACTATCTTGCCGAGCTTCCCGACGCCGACAGCGCCATTGTCTCTAAAATGGAGAATGTGGTGCCCACGCTCAAATCGCTTTGCGTCGAGATGGACAACCGATATGCCCTGCTTATGGATGCCAACGTGCGTTCAATCGAAGAGTATAACGCCAAATTCATAAGTCGCAGGCTCAATCCCGAAAAAGGTCACCGCTATTTGCCTTACATTGTTGTCATCGTCGATGAGTTCGCTGATCTTATAATGGTGACAGGCAAGGAGGTGGAGACCCCTGTCTGCCGAATTGCCCAAAAAGGTCGTGCTGCTGGTCTTCACATGATTGTCGCTACACAACGCCCATCGACCAATGTGCTTACCGGAACCATTAAAGCGAACTTCCCGAGCCGTATGGCGTTGCGAGTGTCGCAGATGGTCGATAGCCGCACCATCCTTGACCGCCCGGGAGCCCAACACCTTATCGGACGTGGCGATATGCTGCTTCTTAACGGGGGCGAAATCGACCGAATCCAATGCGCGTTCGCATCAACAGAGGAAGTCGAGGCCGTATGCGACTGCATCAATTCACAGACTGGATTCATGCATCCTTATCTGCTCCCGGAAGTTCTCCCGACAGAAGCGGAAGGCGGCGGTGTTTTAGGCGGTGTCCCCGGACCAGGCGACCGTGATCCGATTTTCAAGGAAGCGGCAGAGTTTATCGTCAATTCCGGAATCGGCTCCACATCGTCGATCCAGCGCCATTTTCAAGTGGGCTACACCCGCGCCGGCCGAATCATGGACCAGCTTGAAGCTGCGGGTATCGTTGGCCCTGGAACCGGCGGCAAGACACGCCAGGTGCTTGTCGATATTATGTCTCTCGAACAAATGCTCGGAAACTAAACCTTTTGTGATTTCCGTTGTCAAAGAAAAAAACTTTTACGATGAAATTATTCAGAATAGCCACATTGATGCTTATGTCGGTGCTCACGGCGTCGGCGCTTGCTTCTGAGTCGGCCGACGCCGTTATGGCAAAGGCTGCCGACCGTTTCAAAAAATCCGCATCAATCACCGCGGATTATACCGCATCAGCCAATGGCGATGTGATTAGCGGTAAGATTGTTATCGCAGGCGAGAAATTCGCTTTGACGTCGGCTTCGCTATCGACTTGGTTCGACGGCACGACCCAGTGGACTCTCGATTCGAGGACGAATGAAGTGAACGTCACTGAACCCACTGAGGAAGAACTTCAGCAGGTGAATCCGTTCGCGATCATTTCCTCTTTCCGCAAATCCTTCAAGCCGATGCTGCTCAAGGCTCCAAAAGGTCAATATAAAGTCGATTTGAAACCGCTCGACAAAAAAGCCGACATCCGTCATGCGGTGGTGACTTTCAACTCATCGACTTATCTGCCGGTTGAGATTCAAATGACAACGCCTAACGGTCAGCTTCTTATAAAGGTTAAAAACGCTTCGACGGGCGGAAATCAGCCCGTGACTGTTTTCCGTTTCAACAAGTCGAAATATCCGAAAGTGAAGGTGGTTGACCTTCGATAGATAAGAGGCTTTCCGTAAATTAACTTCTATGGCTTTCTATTATTTCTCTTCAGAATATAGTGGTAAATTCTTTATAGATGAAAACTAAATGCTTGATAATCGGCTCGGGCCCCGCAGGTTACACGGCGGCGATTTATGCTTCAAGAGCAAATCTGAACCCTGTCCTATATTCCGGTAATCAGCCCGGCGGACAGCTTACAATCACTACGGAGGTGGAAAACTTTCCAGGCTATCCCGAAGGCATCACCGGGCCCGAACTGATGGACGACCTTAAGCGCCAAGCCGAGCGTTTTGGCGCAGACATCCGCGATGGCGTGGTTGCCGATATCGAAGTTGGCACACGGCCATTCAGAGTCAAAATCGACAATGGCGACGAGTTGGAGGCCGACACGATAATCGTGGCCACAGGTGCGTCGGCCCGTTTTCTTGGGCTTGACGACGAGCGGCGGCTGTGGGGAATGGGCGTGTCGGCTTGCGCTACTTGCGACGGCTTTTTCTATCGAAAAAAACGTGTGGCCGTTGTCGGCGGCGGCGACACCGCTTGCGAAGAAGCCCTCTATCTGAGCAACCTTGCCGCAAAAGTGTATATGATTGTCCGAAAGGACTACTTGCGTGCATCAAAAGTGATGCAGGAGAGAGTCTTTGCCAAAGAAAACATTGAGGTGCTTTTTAACTGCAACACTGTCGGGCTGATTGGCGACGATTTTGTGGAAGGCGCTAAAATTGTCGAAAATAAAGGCACGAACGAGGAACGCCATTTTGATATTGACATCGACGGCTTCTTTCTTGCCATTGGCCACACACCCAACACGTCGTTCCTCAATGGGAAAGTCGAACTTGACGAAGCCGGATATGTGAAGACATTCGGCGGCACTACGGCCACGAGCGTAGAGGGCATCTTCGCCGCCGGCGACGTTGCCGACCCGCGCTACCAGCAAGCCGTTTCTGCCGCGGGAATGGGATGCCGTGCCGCCCTTGATGCGGAGAAGTACCTCGCTCAGCTATGATTTGCCGCAATCATCGTGTGATTAAGGCTGTCGATGCATCGGCTGTCGATGCGTGCCGGCAGGCGATTGCGGAAGGGGAGATGTGGATTCGCCTCGACCTCTCGTCGCTCGGAGCGGCTGTTGCCGACGAAGTGGCTGAGGCTGTCGTGGCGGAGTGTAAGGCGTCGGGCGTGATTCTCACATTTGTTGACGACTTAGAAAGCGTCGAGCGAATGAGAGTTCACGGACTGCATCTGACTTGCGCCGCCTCATCCGCGCTTCGCGATGCCCGCCAACGGTTGGGCGCTAACGCAGTCATAGGCGCGGATGTCACATCGGCGTTCGACGGCACAATCGGGCGTGAGGCGTTTTTGTCGTCGGAAGCTGACCGGCTTCGAGCCCTCGATATCGACTATCTTTCATTTGAGGGTAACGATTACTTAATCGAAGACAAATAGTTGTTGGATTATGTCGAGAAAGAAAAAAGAGCAGCCCATCATTGAGGGTGTAGAGATAACTGACGTGGCCGCGGAAGGAAATGCCGTGGCTCGAGTCAACGATAAGGTGGTTTTCATTCCGTTCGGCGCTCCTGGCGATGTCGCTGACGTGAAAATCCTCAAAAGCAAGAAAAGTTACTCGGAGGGCCGCATCGAACGGCTTGTGAAGCCGTCGGAAATACGACAGGAGCCGCGATGCGAACATTTCACGATTTGCGGCGGTTGCCGATGGCAGCATCTGCCCTACGAATTTCAGTTGCGTTGTAAACGTCAGCAAGTGGTTGACGCTATGGAGCGCATCGCCAAGATTCCCATTCCGGAAGTGCGACCGATTTTGGGCTCCGCCGATATTTGGGCCTACCGCAATAAGATGGAGTACACGTTCTCCAATAAGCGATGGCTTACGTGGGAACAGTTGCAGAGCGGCGAGGAATTTCCCGACCGCGACGCATGCGGCTTCCACATTCCGGGGGCGTTCGACAAAGTGCTCGATATCGAACGCTGCCATTTGCAGGACGACATCTCCAATCGCATTCGACTGTTTGTCCGTGATTACGGCAAGACTCACGGGCTTTCGTTCTACGACCTTCGCGAGAACCGCGGACTGTTGCGGACGATGATGGTTCGCATCTCCTCGACCGGTGAGATTATGGTTGTAGTCAGTTTCGGAGAAGACCAGCCGGAAGCCATTAAAGCTTTGCTTGATAAAGTCGTGGCCATTTTTCCTGAAATCACCTCGTTATTGTATCTAATAAATACCAAACTCAACGACACCATCGGCGACCAAGAAATCATAGCTTTCAAAGGACGCGACTTCATAGAAGAAGAGATGGAAGGCTTGAAATTTAGGGTGGGGGCGAAGTCGTTCTATCAGACCAATTCCCGCCAAGCCTACGAACTTTATAAGGTGGCTCGCGACTTTGCCGACCTCAGTGGCGACGAACTCGTTTACGACCTCTATACCGGTTCGGGCACGATTGCCAACTTCGTCGCACGTCAATGCCGTCGGGTGATAGGCATCGAGTATGTTGAGGAAGCAATTGTCAACGCCCGCATCAATTCGGAAGTGAACGGCATCGACAACACCGAATTTTTTGCCGGCGATATGAAGGACGTATTGACCGACGATTTCATTGCGGAGCATGGTCGCCCCGACGTGATGATTGTCGATCCGCCGCGTGCCGGAATGCATCAGAGCGTGGTTGATACAATTCTCAACGCCGCCCCACGTCGCATCGTTTACGTCAGTTGCAACCCTGCCACACAGGC
>CADBML010000065.1 GCA_902795825.1 uncultured Bacteroidales bacterium | reverse complement strand
TTCATGTATCAAACACCATCAGTTTTTGCACTTCGTTTTGGAATCTTCAATAGGAATGAGGAATGAGAAATGAGAAATTAGGAGTTAGAAATTAGGAGTTAGTAGAACACTGAGCGGTTGACGAGTCTGTCGTTGCCCGACGGAGGCGCGACGGGTTCGAGGGCGATATTGACGAATAGGCCGATGGCGCGTGTCATCAGCACATCGTCGTGATGACCCTTTTTCGCCTCATAGCGACCGTCCGACCGCTGTTCGTAGGTGGCAAATTCGTTGCAGGCGATGTTGCTCCGTTCGACATAGGCGTGGTCGCGGACAGCGGCGACGAGGGCGGCCACCGCTTTGGGCTTGGTCTCTCGGTTGGTGTGGAACCCGTAGCGGTGGTCGATATTTTCGGTGTCGCGGGAAATGTCAATGCGCTGATAGATATTGTCGTAGTCATCGACAATCATCTCGATGGGCGCGATATCGTCGTGTTCGAGAGAATTACTTTCGATGACGAGGAGGGCGTTGTTGAAAAACTTGGCGACGGCGGCACTTTTCCAGACGAGGAGGTCGTGGTCGATGTGGCCGCGCCACTGGGCGACGATTTCCATTCGGAGGGGCTCGGCAGTCGGTGCACGGTCGAACACGGCAATCACCGAGAAGTCGCTTCCTGCGGCGCGTCCACCCACATCGACCACCACCATATAGCGATTGCGCTGCGATGTGCGTTCGGGCATCCGCCATATTTCCATTTCCCCTTTCGGGTCATCGACAAACCGCAGGGCCGCGAGCGCACGTGAGCCGGAGGGGGCTTCGCCAATAACGTCGCCGCGCCGGCCGTCACGGCAATCTACGCGCATGGCTTCGATTTTCTCGGTGGCGAACACGTTGTGTCCCGTGGCCACGAAAGCCTCGACATAATTGGTGGGGTATTCGGCCTGCATCATCGAGTGGAGTGGATATTCCCGCCGCTTGTCGTGATACCATTTGATCATTTCGAGAGTCAGCCCCTGACTCCAAAGCCCGCGCTCGTAGTCGTCGAGCGAAGTCCACAAGGCTTCGGGGTCATCGACTTGGGAGCGATAGATTTCGATTTCATGCCAGGGGACAAAAACCGCCCTCTTGTCGCTTGCGCCCGCAAGGGAGCGGAGCCATTCGTCGTGGAAGTAACTGCCCACGCCGTTGGCGGTGGATTCCATTACCACGAGCGACAGCGGAGTCATAGCCACCGCGCCACAGATGGCCCTGACCGTGGCTTCGGGATTGCGCTGAGCCGTAGCGCTCCAAAAAGCCACTTCCGAAAGGTGGGCCATAGCGATGTCGGAGCCGCGCACAGCCTCGGGATTTTCGCTCGACCCGATGGTGACACGGCAATTCCTGCCCGCGATTTCTCGAATGTTGGCGGCGCGTTCGAAAGAACGGAACCGAGGGGGTTCGTCGCCCTGCCAAAACGGTTCAGGATAAGAGGCGAGCATATTGGAGTACATTCCGCGGATTTGCGCAGCGGTGTCCTTCACATGGGCGCAGATGAGCGAATGCCAGTTTCGCCGCAGGCAGGTCTGTATCCATGCCATATACATCTGGACAAGCGTCGAGCCACCCCATTGCCTGGCTTTGAGGAGAATCATTCTCAGCGGTTTGTTGTCACGGCGGTCGGCTTCGAGGATGCCGACCACACGGCGTTGCGGCTTGTTAAGCCGGAAAGGCACGTCGCGGCCGGTGATTTTGTCGCGGATTCTGACACAAGAGAAAGCCCAATATTCAAAATCGTGACGGCAGCGGAGTTTCACCCAATCGGAGTGAGAAGCCACGAGGGAATAGCAGTCGTCGGCAAGCATTGAATCGGGAATCATGGCGTCGCCGTCGTTGAAAGTTCCGGCGGCCACGCGGGTTCGGGGACCGCAACAGCCGATGCCCGCGACAGGGTCGTAATTGCTGTCGCGGGCAAGACGGGCGTTTCGCTTCCTGTTCTCGACGAGGATTTCATCAATATTGTCCATACCGGTCGAACAGGAGAGATATGCCACGGAAAGAGAACGACGCGTCGGCCGTGCCCTCGAAAGAGAACGACATGAAAAGCCTTGTGGGCAGGTTGGTGCGTGCATTTATGGGGAAGTCGATAGCCCCATCGGCTTCGAGAGTCAGCATATTCACCGACTGACCCGAACCGTTGTCGCCATCGATACGGAGCGCTATGTCGGCGAAGTCGGCATTCATGTTCCACGAGATAGAAAAAAGGCGTGGCGGAAAGAGACGCGGCGGGAAAGTGGTGACAGTCACGTCGTCGCGGAGGAGGCGCAGACTCCAAGCGATGTCGATTTCGCCTGCCGGCACTTCTTCGCCAGCATAGGTCACGGCACTGCCAGTGGCTACATAGAGAAGTCCGCCGAGGCGCGCCATTGCCGACACGCTCATCGTTCGGGTGTAAAAGCCGGCGGCCGACATTATCCTCACCTCGTTGTCACGTGCAATCCACAGCTCATTGTGGGAGGAGTCCCAACCCAACGCCCGAGCCGACACCCCCGTGGCCAGCGTTTTCGCCGACGAAGCCGCCACTTCCACAAGGTCGGAGGCGGCGAGGGCATAGACCGCACCAACGGCGGGCGCGACGTGAGCAGCCGAAACCACGGGGCGGCTGTCGATGAGGCTGACGGCCATCTTCTTGCGGGCGGCGTTGACCGCGAGAGCATAGATGCCCGACGTGGCGAACGCATATAGGTGTAGCCGCGCGAAGTCCCATGCCGACGAAGTGCGCACGGCTGGCGTTATTGCCAAGATTTCGCCGCTTGCCAGCTCTCCGGCCGCCGTCACGCATCGCGGCGAACGGGCTTTTGCTATGGCGAACGACCGACCGAGGGAAACAGGGACGACCGTCTCCGCCGGCACAATATAAGGCGACGTATCGACGGGAAATGCCGCTGGAGCAAGCGTGTCGGCGATATAGAAAGCCAGCCCAGCCTCAGGCGCCGGAGTGAGCGGCATCGTCAGCCTTCTGACCACCGAGTTTGAATCCTTGAAAACGTACTCGATTTCAACCGCATCGGAAGAGGGATAGACCACCAAAGGCGAGAAAGCGGCAGGCTCCAACGCCGTGGCCGCAAAAGAGTTGACCAGCACATTGCCGTCGGCGAGCCGCACACGCGAAAAAGCTCGCCATGTGGCGGAGAATGAAGCGGATGTGACGGCAGTGGAGAATGGCGAATCGGCCCGATGACGGCGGACTGTTATGTCGCCGATTACGATGTCGTCACCGACGGCAACTGCGGTCTTTGCCCCGACGGAATTGGGGGCGGAGAGCAGTCGGACGAGCGCGTCGGCATCAGACGAAACGGCTTTTATGGCATCGACATTCCGCAAGAATTTTGTGGGAGTCACGTCGAGGCTTATCGGCGACAACGCAGTCACCACGGAGCTGTCGAACGGACAGTTCACCACGGCAGCCACAATCATGAGATTGTCGAGCTTCGGCAGCGCCGCCACAATCTCATGCCGCATTTTCGCGTCGGCATCTGACGCACCCGGGAGCAGCATCCTCAACGTGCCCGACGTCGAAGTGGCGTTTTCCATCCGCGTTATGGCTTTGGCGGCAGTGTCGATAGGCTCAAACTGCGGCGACAACTCCACCACGGCCTGCGCCGCCACATCCTTCCATCGTCCGGCGATACTGCCGCCGACGGCCACGGCGAGTTTGTAGCCGGTCACTTCGACCGTGGCCGGAGCGAGGTTGGAAAAAGTGCCGCCCGACAAGGAAACTTGTCCGTATATGGCGGCGACACCCTGCAGCCCACAAGCCGAGACGAGGACAGGCGCGGAGCGGAATAGAGTGTTTCCCCATTTGTCGAGAATACGGTAGCGAGCCACGACAGGCTGAACGAAATAACCCGCGGCATTGGCGGCCGAGCAAGCGTCGGAGTAAGTGGCGAGAAGGTCGGAAGTGACAGTGTCGGTGTCGGCCGAAGATAGCGAGCCGCTCCAATGGGAATAGCCGCCGGAGAGAGTCCGAGCGGGCGTGGACGATGAAAAGGTGTGGGCATCGACGGCGCGGATTGTCAAGGGAGGGAATTGTTCCAAAGCGCCTCTCGCCGTCCACTGCCCGCCGTCGAAGTCGAGATAGACGATGTCGTGGCGGGTGAAAACGGCGATTGTGGCCTCATCAAGCGAGAGGGCCGTTTCGGGCGTTTCGGCGAGAGTGGTAATCACCACTGGCTGACCCGCAGGAGCGGCTTCGTCGCCGAGGGAAGCCACTCCTACGACATTCCCGTCGGCAAGCAGGAGCGACACCGTGGAGTCGTCGTGGACATGACGGAGCAGGGGGCGGTAGTTGCCATTGACAATGACGGAAGGATGCCCCACCGGGCGCAATTCGGCATTACCGAGGGCATTAGTGACGAGGCGAAGATTTTGGCAATCAACCACTTCGTCGGCAAACGACGATGACAGCCTCGGAGGAACAGTTTTGATTTTTTTGACGGTTTTGCTCATGATTTTTTTCCGCAAAATTACGCATGGATTAGGGTGAATAACGGCGATAAAATCCCAAAAACCGACAGCATCCTGAAAGACTTAATGGGGCTTTCTATAAATTCTGCATTCAGAGGATGTCAAACTAAAGAGCAACGATAATGAACTCTTTCGGAATGTCGGCTGGCACAGGAATTGACACTGGAATTGGAGCTCGTCGCGCCGGTTTTTGTCGGTCGGAGCCGCTTTTTTTTCGGCCGAAAGCGGAAAAGAGAAGAATTTTGCGTAATTTAGCGGAATAATTCCTACGATTCATTCAAGCTACGCAATAAAACGTCCCCTAAAAGATGAAAAGAACACTAATCACACGATTGAGTTTGCTCACGGCGATGATGGTGTCGACCGCGATTGCGGCGTCATCGACCACCACCGTTCAATCCACGACGCAGAAAGCCGACATTGTGAAGAATATCGACGTATTCACATCAATCTACAAAGCTCTACATATCAATTACGTCGATTCAATCGACTCGCGCAAGGCCATCCGCAACGCCATTGACTATATGCTCGACCAACTCGACCCTTATTGCGAGTACATACCCGTCGAGGAGCAGGAGGAATTCCGCTCGGTGGCGACGGGTGAATATGGCGGCGTGGGTTCTACGGTCATCCAACGTGACAAAAAGGTGTATTTCTCCGAGCCCTTCGAGGGTTCTCCGTCAGCAAAGGCGGGCATCCGCCCGGGCGACCTCATCCTCAGTGTGGATGGAGTTTCGACCGAGGGCAAGGACTATGCGGCGGTGAGCGATATGCTCCGCGGCCAGGCCGGTACGCCTGTGAAAGTGGAAGTGCGCCGCCCCTACGTGGCCGACTCCCTGCTTACCTTCAACTTCATGAGGGAGAAAATAGTCCGTCCGTCGGTGCCATACTACGGCATTGTCACTCCCGGAGTGGGATATATCAAGCTCACAGGCTTCACCGACAAGAGCTACAATGAAGTGCGTTCGGCGCTTATCGACATGAAGCGCACCGGCAATATCACCTCGCTGATACTCGACCTCCGCGACAACGGCGGCGGCCTGCTCGACGAGGCTGTGAAAATTCTCGGACTGTTTGTGGACAAGAACACTTTGGTGCTCCAAACCAAGGGGAAAAGCCAACTTTCGGAAAAGTCGTTCCGCACGACGATGTCGCCCGTTGACACCTCCATCCGGTTGGCGGTTTTGATTAACGGCAATTCGGCATCGGCATCGGAAATCACAGCCGGCGCGCTCCAGGACCTCGACCGCGCGGTGGTGATCGGCCGTCGCTCCTACGGAAAAGGCCTAGTACAATCCACCGTGAAGCTCCCTTACGAAGACATGCTCAAGGTCACCATCGCAAAATATTACATTCCGAGCGGCAGGCTCATCCAAGCCATCGACTATTCACGGCGCAACGACGACGGCAGTGTGGCGCGCATGCCCGACAGCCTCACAACAGTGTTCCACACCGCCAACGGCCGCGAAGTGCGCGACGGCGGTGGAATCACCCCCGACGTCAAGGTCGAACTGCCCGAATCGAACCGACTCCTCTACAATCTGGCCACTCAATATTGGATTTTCGACTTCGCCAACAAATATCGCGCCTCCCATCCCTCGATTTCCCCTGCGGAAGAGTTTGAGGTGACCGACGAGATTTTCGACGACTTCAAGGCTTTCATCAATCCTGAAAAGATCGAATACGACCGACCGATGGAAAAATGGATGGACGCGCTGAAAGAGGCAGTGAAAAGCGAAGGCTACATGAACGACAGCATCAGCACGAGGCTCGAAGAACTGTCGGGGATGCTCAAGCACGACCTCAACCGCGACCTCGACTTCCACCGTCAGCAAATCGTCGAATACCTCGGACCGGAAATCGTCGAACGCTACTACTTCGACCGCGGCGAAATAATCGAAAGTCTCAAGTCGGACCGCGACAAGGCGAAGGCAGTCGAAATTCTCGTTGACAAGGAAAAGTATCGCGAGATTCTTTCGCCAAAGAAATAGGGGGTTTGAAAGGCCATTTATAGAAATTCCCCAAGTCGATGACACTCCACGACATACTTCCTCTTTTTCTCACTCCGTCGCGACGGAAAGCCGTAGAAGCGCTTGTCGCCGCCCGCGATAAAGAGCAAATAGGGCTTTATGGGCTTGCCGGCTCCTCCCCTGCCGCCCTCTTCGCGGGGCTTGACGGCCTCCAGAATGGTCCGATGCTAATTATTTGCTCCGACATCGACGATGCCGGCTACCTCTACAACGACATAGCCAAATTCGTGGGGGAAAACCGTACGCTCATCTTCCCTTCGGGCTACCGACGTGCCATCAAGTATGGCCAGCCCGACCCGCCCTCCGAAATTCTCCGCACGGAGGTGCTACGACAGTGGCACACCAATCCCGACCTGCTCTGCGTGGTGACATTCCCCGAAGCACTTGCCGAGAAGGTGGCGACAGCCGAAATGGTCAACGAAAAGACCCTTTCGCTCAACATCGACGAGCCAGTCGATCTCACAGTCACGCTCAAATGGCTGCTCGACAATGGTTTCAACCGCGTCGATTACGTCTATGAGCCGGGGCAATTCGCCGTGCGCGGTTCGATTCTCGACGTATTCGGTTATTCCAACGAAAAGCCCTACCGCCTCGACTTCTTCGGCGACGACATAGAGTCGATCCGGACATTCAACATCGAAACGCAGTTGTCGGAGAGCAAATTGACGGCAATCACCGTGACACCCCGCATCGACTCCGAAGCCGACTGCTCGCTGCTCGACTTCGTGGGCGAACCGACGCTGACATTTGTCCGCGACAACGCCGATGTCGTCGCGAGGGTGGAGGAAATCGCCGCCTCCGACTTCTCGACATTGGCGCAAATATCGGCCGAAGACGACACCGACACCAATGCCATGAATCATGTGGTGAGCCCTTCGCGGCTGGCCGAAGCGTATGCCAAACTCCACCCGATAACATTCTCGGCCGCACCGCTAAAAACCGAAACACAGGCATCGATGGATTTCAACTGCTCGCCGCAGGTGATCTACCATAAGAATTTCCAACTCATAAGCGACGATTTCCACCGCCTGCTCAGCCAAAACTACTCAATACATATCCTCAGCGACAGCGCGAAACAAATCGAACGCCTGAAAATCATCTTTGCCGACCGCGGCGACAATATCGATTTCACCCCCGTCGATGCCACCCTGCACGAGGGATTTATCGACCACTCTGCCCACACCGGATTTCTTACCGACCACCAGATTTTCGACCGCTTCCACAAATACAACCTCCGCAGCGACCGTGTACGCTCCGGCAAAGTGGCGCTTTCGCTTAAGGAACTCAACGAAATCACTCCGGGCGACTTCATCGTCCATTCCGACCACGGCATCGGCCGTTTCGCCGGTCTTATACGCCAAAACGTCAACGGCAATGTCCAGGAAATGATAAAACTCGTCTATCAAAACGACGACATCATCTTAGTTAGCATCCACTCGCTCCACAAGCTGTCGAAATACCGCGGAAAAGAGGGCGTGCCTCCCACAATAAGCCGCCTCGGCACAGGCGCATGGAACCGAATAAAGGAGCGGGCGAAATCAAAGCTCAAAGACATAGCCCGCGACCTCATCCGCCTCTATGCCGCACGTTTGGAGGAAAAGGGGTTCGCATTTTCGCCCGACACCTACCTGCAACACGAGCTCGAAGCTTCGTTTATCTACGAGGACACCCCCGACCAGATCACAACCACTGCCGCCGTCAAAACCGACATGGAGAGCGCCAAACCCATGGACCGCCTGATCTGCGGCGACGTGGGTTTCGGAAAAACCGAAATCGCAATCCGCGCCGCGTTCAAGGCTGCCGCCGACAACAAGCAGACCGCCGTGCTTGTCCCGACCACAGTGCTCGCCTACCAACATTTCAACACCTTCAGCGACCGTCTGCGCGATTTCCCCGTGAAGGTGGAATACTTGTCGCGCGCACGTTCAGCAAAAGAGACCAAGCAGATTCTCGCCGAATTGGCTGAAGGGAAAATCGATGTCATTATCGGCACCCACAAGCTCATCGGCAAGAATGTGCGTTTTCACGATCTCGGCCTGCTTGTGGTTGACGAAGAACAAAAATTCGGCGTGGCCGTCAAGGACAAGCTCAAGCAGATTAAAACCAATGTCGATACATTGACAATGACCGCCACGCCCATCCCCCGCACTTTGCAGTTCTCGCTGATGGGCGCACGCGACCTGTCGGTGATTTCCACTCCGCCGCCCAACCGCTACCCTATCGTCACCACCATCGACACCCTTTCCGACGACATTGTGGCCGAAGCCATCAATTTCGAGCTGTCGCGCAACGGGCAGGTGTTTGTGGTCAACCCGCGCATCGAGGGACTGTTCACCCTCGAGAATATGGTGCGCCGCCTTGTCCCCGACGCGCGCACAGTGGTGGCTCACGGACAGATGCCGCCCGACCGCCTGGAAGAAATCATCATGGGCTTCACCAATCACGACTACGACGTAATGTTGGCCACGACAATCATCGAGTCGGGGCTTGACATGCCCAACGTCAACACTATGATCATCAACAATGCGCAACATTTCGGACTTTCCGAACTGCATCAATTGCGCGGAAGGGTCGGACGCAGCTCGCGCAAGGCGTTCTGCTATCTGATGGTTCCCCCCGGGGCGCCGCTGACGGCCATCGCCCGCCGACGTCTGCAAGCTATCGAAAGTTTCTCCGACCTCGGCAGCGGAATCCACATCGCTATGCAGGACCTCGACATCCGCGGAGCCGGCAACCTGCTTGGAGCCGAGCAGTCGGGATTTATCGCCGACTTGGGCTACGAAACCTACCAGCGGATTCTACGCGAGGCCGTCGTGGAGCTGCGCACGGAGGAATTCCCCGACATTCCCGCCGACACCACCGCTCCGCAGGAACGGGAATTTGTCGCCGACTGCACAATAGAGAGCGATATGCCCATACTTATCCCAGCCGACTACGTCGAGCAGGAAAGCGAAAGAATGTCGCTCTATCGCCGCCTCGACACAGTGGAAAACGAAAGCCAACTCGTCGAATTCGAGAACCAGCTCATCGACCGATTCGGCCCGATTCCGGAGCCAACACGCCAACTTCTAAACATCCCCCGCATCCGCGACATCGCCCGACGCCTCGGAGTGGAGAAAGTCATCCTCAAACAGCAAAAAATGTTCGCCTACCTTGTTGGCACCGAGAACGTGGCCTACTATCAAAATTCGCAGATGCTGAACCGGATAATCGCTTACTATGTCAAGCATCCCCTCCGTTGCCAAACTCGCGAATACGGCGGTCGCAAATCGTTTGTGGTGAAGGGGGTTTACAGTGCCGACAGTGCTTTGAAGATTTTGCGCGAAATAATCGGTGACACGCCATCGACAGGCGAATAGCCGGCACTGCGGAGTAACGGTCGAGAACCGCAACAACCAACTATGCGGCAAACGCATTTCGTCGGCGGCATAAACCGTCAGAAAGGGCTATAAATGCGATTGTTGGCGAAAAAATGAAAAAAAACTTGCGTAAAAGGAAAAATGTTTATAATTTTGCAGTCGCTTTGTTCGCAAAGCACCTCGGAGGCCCATTCGTCTATCGGCTAGGACGTCAGATTTTCATTCTGAAAAGAGCAGTTCGATTCTGCTATGGGCTACATAGTTAACAACATTAAGAATTTAGATTTACAAATAAAAGATGGCAAACCATAAATCATCGCTGAAAAGAATCCGTCAGACCAAAACCCGTCGTCTGCACAACCGCTATTATGCCAAAACTGCCCGCACAGCCGTACGCCGCGTCCGCAAAATGACCGACAAGGCTGAAGTGGTGGCCGCCCTTCCCAAAGTCACTTCATTGCTGCAACGTCTCGCCGACAAAAAGCTCATCTCGAAGAACAAAGCCGGCAATCTCGTCAGCAAGCTCACGCGTTACGCCAACAGCCTCTAATTCGGGCTGCCTACGTGCGCAACATAGCGGCCCATTCGTCTATCGGCTAGGACGTCAGATTTTCATTCTGAAAAGAGCAGTTCGATTCTGCTATGGGCTACTCCCCGACGACCGTCAAGACCACTCTTGACAGCCGTCGGGTAATTTTTTCCGGCTCCGTAACGTTTTGAACAGGTAAGCGGCTTTATTGGTTCTTAACCACACCTGATTGGCTACCCCTCCGCCCTATCGGGCACGTTGTGCTTCGAACCTAATCCGCATCGCCTCGGCAGAAAGTCATCTCGCTGCGCTCGCTGACAGCCCCCCCTGGTTCCTTACACCGAACTGGCGTTAATTGATTCTTTTAGCGTTGCGTTGCAGGCCGTCGAGCTTCGCACGCTTGACGGCGGAGTGGCGAAATATTTCGGAAAATTCCACGGGAGTCATTGCCAAAATCGCCTCGCGGTCGAGGGCGAGAAACGCCTCCGTAGGCACAAATTCGGGAATGGCGGTAGGCTCGGCTTTGAGATTGTGAGGGCAGACGAGCTGGCATTCGTCGCATCCATAAACGTGATTTCCAAGCATGACATCGTCGGGCAACGGTCCGCGATGTTCGATGGTGAGATACGACAGGCATCGGCGCGCGTCGATACGGCAACCATCGACGATTGCCCGTCCGGGACAGGCATCGACGCATCGCGAACACGCCCCACAATGGAGCGTGCACGGCTCGTCGGGCGGAAATTCCACCGTTGTCAACAGTTCACCGATAAAGAAAAACGAGCCTTTGCCAGGGATAATAAGGGTGGAATTTTTGCCGACGAAACCCACACCGGCTTTCACAGCCCAATAGCGTTCGCGGATGGGTGCAGTATCGACACAAGCGCGCGTCGAGCCGCCGAAGTGTTCACGCACATAATCGCCAAGCGAAGCGAGGCGTTCACGCATCACTTCATGATAATCACGGCCATAGGCATAGAATGCGAATTGCGGCAAGTCGGGGCTTCGACGACGAGCCGGATAGTAGTTGAGAGCCGCTACAATCACCGTCCTCGCGCCATCGAGAAGCAGCGAGGGATTGCGTCGGATGTCGGCATAACGTTCGAGATACTCCATCGTGCCGTTGCGCCGCTCGGCAATCCAGCGGTCGAAATTATCGGCAGAGTCGGCATCGACATCGTCCACCCTCGCGAATCCCACAGCCGAGAACCCCAGCGACATGGCATACTCCGCCACTTGCCGCTTCGCCTCTTCGGCATCATTGGGGCAGCACGTCGAACTCATATCCTTTACTTTTGAGCCATTCGATGGCGCGGGGCATGGCGTATTTCATGTTCTTTTCCGCCTTAAGGGAGTCGTGGAAAACAATGATAGAACCGTTGCGGGCATATCGTTTCACATTCTCGAGCACCCTCTCCGGCGAGAGTTTACGGCTATAGTCGCGCGAGATGACATCGTACATAATCACATTGTAGCGGCTTTTCAAAGCCTTTCCTTGACGTGTGCGCATAATGCCGTGAGGCGGGCGGAAGAGGGGGCTGTCGATGAGGGCGTCGGCCTCGGCGATGTCGCTCAAATAGCGCGCGGTAGTGACTTTCAGCCCTTGCAGATGGTGCATCGAGTGATTGCCGTAGCTATGTCCGCGACGCTTAATCTCCTCGAAAAGTTCAGGATGTCGGCGCACATTGTCGCCGACAAGGAAGAACGTCGCTTTCACGCCGTAACTGTCGAGGGTGTCGAGCACCCACGGCGTCAATTCGGGAATCGGGCCGTCGTCGAAAGTGAGATAGACCACCTTCCGGCCACGCCGCTTCATCCGCCAAATTGCCTCGGCGAAAATCCAACGATAGAGCAACGGCGGTTGTTCGATAAACATTCAGGACACTGATTAAAGATTCTGTTTTATGGCCAAACGACAAACAATATGTTGTGATGCCAATGGCGAATTATGACATGAAATATTGAGGATTATTCCACCCCTCCGCTCCTGCGGAGCACCTCCCCTGCCAGAGGAGGATTTTCGGAAGACGCTTTTAAAATTGTTCCCCCGACGAGTTTCATTTGTGTCGGAAACTCGAGTGAATTAATTCGCGGTTGTGTCGGAAGCCTCCATGGCTTGCATATCCGCGGCTTCCGCCTCGGCGGCGCGAGTGTGGTAAGCGGCGATGTCGTCGAGGTCCACTCCGAGAGCCTCCACCTTCTTCATGATTTCCTCGCCCTCGCCGGTGATGTCGGAATAGAGCTGCATGAGCATGAGCAAATACGACTGATAGGCATACTTGTCGGAGGAAGGAAGCGAAGTGTAGAACCATAGATTACCCGACCGCTTCAAGCCCTGCGCATAGCGGGCATACTGCGAGTAGCGTACGATTTCTTCGTTGAGCACATCCTTAGCCCGTTTGGTTGCCTCGTCGTCGTTGAGGATGCGGCCGAGACGGCTGTAGAGTTCGGCCACATTATATCCGAGTTGCAGAGCATAAGGGCAAGCCGCGACGGGGAGTTTCTCGTCCATGAGCTTGACCACATTTAGAGCCATTGTCGCGCGCTGCTTGACAAAAGCCGAGTCGCCACCGGCGTTTTTCGCCACGAGGGCTTCGTTGTAAAGGGCTGTGCCGAGGTCGAGCATAGTGGTGCGCGTGGTGGTCACCATGCGTCGCACAGTCTCGTCGAGGTAGATGTCGGAAGCCGATTTCACCTTTTCGAGACCTCCCCAGCGGAAGCGTTCGGTCACATTGCGGTACATCCGGTCGGTATCGACAGCATACATTCCGTCAACATCATAGTTTTTGTTGAAGAAAGGCGTCACTTGATAGGCCATGCCAGTGGTGCGGAGATAAGGCGAGAGGCCGATGTAGTAGTTTTCAGGGACCGTCATGGCGAAATAAATCGGCCGTGACCAGCCGTCGTCGGCATAAGTGGCGATGAGGTCGAGGGTGGTGGTCTTGCTCAGATCCACACCTCCCTTGCGAGCGATTTCGGGCTCTTGGGCAAGGTTGAGATATATGGCCTCGTCCATCGCGTCGCGTTCCTCAGGTTTGGCAACGCCCGCCTTCACCACAGCATCCTTATCGACGGGAATGAACACATTGGGGTAACGCATCACCATCACTCCATAGTCCTTGTTGAACGCCGTGGGCGAATACAAGTCCTTAATGGCGTTAATCGCATTAACCGGCTCGCCCTCGCCCTTGTCGAGAATATAGTTGAAGGCGTGGTTGCGGTCCATATAGTCGGCGGGAGTAGCGATAGTTTTCAGCGGAGCCGACTCATAGGCGGGATATTTCATCTGGTTGACATACCATCCCTGGGTGAGATAGGAAAGATTGACTACGCGCACATCGGTGCGGAAACCTTCCACTTCCTGCGCATACCAGAGGGGGAACGTGTCGTTGTCGCCGTTGGTGAAAATGATGGCGTTGTCGTCGAGGCTCGCGAGGTAGTTCATTCCGAAGTCGCGGCAGGTGTAGCGCCCTGAGCGGTCGTGGTCGTCCCATGTCTGCGACACCATCTGCAGCGGCACGAGAATGCCCACAAGCGCTCCTATGGCTGCGCCCACAATGCGGCGCTTCGAATATTTGTTGATCATCTTGGCAATTCCTGCCACTCCCATGCCCACCCATATCGCGAAGGCATAGAACGAGCCGGCAAAAGCATAGTCGCGTTCGCGGGGCTGTTGCGGCGGTTGGTTAAGATAGAGCACGATGGCGATGCCCGTCATGAAGAAGAGGAAGAACACCACCCAGAATTGCTCAATGCCATGCTTGCCCGAATAAAGCGACTGCCACAGCAGTCCGATAATGCCGAGAAGCAACGGCAACATATAGAACACGTTGTGTCCCTTGTTGCCCTTTCCGAGGTCGTCGGGAAGAAGCGACTGGTCGCCCAGGCGGGCGTTGTCGATGAAGGGAATGCCCGAAATCCAGTTGCCATGGTTCACTTCGCCATTGCCCTGTATGTCGTTCTGTCGGCCAGCGAAATTCCACATGAAATAGCGCCAGTACATGTGATTGAGCTGATAGACGAAGAAATATTTCAGGTTTTCAGTGAAAGTCGGGCGGTTTTTATATTCCTGATATGCGAGAATGGGCTTGTCGTTCGAATCGACGTAGGGCGTTGTGAGCACAGGTTTGCCCGTAGTTCCGCCCACCCAGTCGATATACGACGAAGCGTGCATTCCGCTATACATTCGCGGGAAGAGCATATTCAGCTCCGGCACCATCACGTAATCGTCCTCGACTTGACCCTCGTAGCGGTCGGGGTCGGTGGCTTTATTCTTGACCACTTTGTCGTAGACAGTCTTCGACGACGACACTCGCGGCACGGGGCGGTCGCCTATGAGCTTGTATTGTATGCCTGAATTGTAAGTGCGGCCATAGAGCAGAGGGGTGTCGCCATATTGCTCACGGTTCAAGTAAGAACTTAGCGAGAAAACGTTGTCGGGGTTGTTCTGGTCCATCGGCGGGTTAGCTCCTGAACGGATGAGGATGAGCGCATACGACGAATAACCCACGAAAATCACGAGAATCGAGAGAGCTGTGATGGAGAGGATGCGGACAGGCAATTTTTTTGTGGCGAAAAGATACACCACAAGCGCGGCGACAAGGATAGTCGGGATAAACCATCCATGGCCGATGAACAGTACACCCGAAAAAATCACACTGAGGATGAACGACAGGCGGATGCGCGTGGGGCTTGAGTTTTTGTAAAGCTCACGGACAGCCCACACAAGCGACACCACTGTGAGGAGCGTGTAAAGGAGCACGCCTGAATTGTAGCTCATGCCGAGTGTGTTGACGCAGAGAAGTTCGAATTTCTGTGCCACGCCGATGAATCCCGGAACAAGGCCGAAAAGGATCAACGCCACGATGACAAACGCCACTCCGAGGGCGATGAGCGAACCTTTGACGTTGGTCTCCTTGAATTTGCGGTAATAAACAATGAGCACAATGGCCGGAATACAGAGCAAATTGAGCAGGTGGACTGCTATGGAAATACCAATCACATAGGCGATCAAGATGATATAACGGTCGGAGTTGGGCTGTTCGGCCCTGACATCCCATTTCAAGATGAGCCACACCACCAAAGCGGTGCAGAACGACGAAAAAGCATACACCTCACCTTCGACGGCCGAGAACCAGAATGTGTCGCTCCAAGTATATACCAGCGCACCGCAGAGAGCCGAACCGAACACTATGAGCATCTGCGGCAGCGTGTATTCGTCGTTTTTGATGACAAGCTTTTTAACGAGCGCGGTAATAGTCCAGAACAGGAGCAGAATCGTGCCCGCGCTGAGGAGCGCCGACATCGAGTTGACGGCGATGGCCACATGCTGCGGGTCGGGAGCGAAATTCACAAAGAAACGCGCGGCGAGCATAAAGATGGGATTCCCCGGCGGGTGACCCACTTCGAGTTTATATCCTTGGGCTATAAACTCCGGGCAGTCCCAAAAGCTGGCTGTTGGCTCCAGAGTGAGAATGTAGGTTACGGCGGCGATGACGAATGTCAGCCATCCGAGCGAATTGTTGATGAGGTTATACTTTTTCATTTCAGCGGTTTGCAGAATAATCGTTTCAAATTGCAAAGTTACGCATTTCCGAGCAAACTCACCCCGCTTTTTAGTTAAATACTTTTAATCTCCGAGATTTTGGCTGAAATAATGCCATTCTCGTCAAATTCATCGCCTTTGATAATCGACAACAACTCGCGGTCTTTCATAGTGAGCAAATTTTTTGCCGACGGAGGGGTAGAGCCCTGCCGAGGCGATGCCGATTAGGTGTAATTACAAAACCTGACACGCAGCCTACAGGACACGCACCTTAGTGACAGTGAATTGAATTAATTAAAGTTATATTAGGAAGTTGAGCAATATTGTTACCACACAGTATCAATCATTGCCTTCAACAATCTATGCACATTTACTTCATGACGGCTTTTCGGGGGCGGAGGGAGCCGTCGGAAAGGTGGTCGACGGCGATGACTACTTGGCCCGAGATGGGTCGGACGATGGCGATGCCCTGAAGATTATAGTAATTGGTGCTTACCACTTCCGCATCGGCCTCTGTCAGTTCGGCAGAGCCTACATAGTTGCGGTCGGTAAGGCGATAAACGCAAAAGCCATTGGCAGGACAATAGTTGTAGATGAGGTATGTGCCGGCATCGACGCGTTCGGAGAAAAGCCAGGTGAAAGTGGAATAGTTGCCGCCATCCTCATAGCCGAGAGTGCCGATTGGAGCCACACTGCCCACCACCGTGTCGTCGGTCATGTTGCGGACGGTGAAGCCGCCTTTGTAGTTCGCTCCCGAAGGATGGACGAGGATTCGCTTTTGGGAGAGAGTGAACAGGCAGCCGCCGCCTGTGGAATTCCGAGAAGGCTGCGTGGTCAGAGCGCGGCCGAGAAGGAACTGAAGCGATTCTCCAGCAACGTACTCGTAATAACCCGTGCCGCGGATTTGGTAGAGCCAGTTTTCGGAGTTGTTATCAATTGGAATCACATACCCTGCCGCCGTGCCGGTCATGGCGAGCGCGTCGGAAATTGACACCGAAGGTTTGCCGTCGAGGAAAGTCACCACACTGACAGCTTCCTGACCTTTAGGATAAAGATAGACATAGCCAATCCCCTGCTCCACATTGCCCGATGCGGAGATGAAGTCGGTCTGCCCATCGAGCAGGCAGTCGATTTCCACGCGACGAGGCGTCGCATCGAAATTGCCCGCAGGGTATATGAGCAGCGCATGGGATGCCGTTGCCGAAGCGTCGTCGCGGACAATCAGGTTGCCGGCGTCGTCGGAGGCGATTCCCCATCCGGCGCCTCCGCCGATAGTGCCGAGTTGTCCTGATGAGTCGAAGATGCGTATTGTCTTTTCGTCGCGGTCGTTGACGTAGAATTTGCCGTCAACCACAGCGCCCTGACGCGCGGCGTCGCCACCGAGATTCGGCGGAGCATTGCCCGCCACATTGGAGAGTTCCCACACTTTTTCGAGCACGAAGTCGGTGTCGCCGGTGTTGCCATCGTCGTCGATAGGCTCGTCGGTGGTGTAGAATGTGTGGATTTCGCCCATCGAGGTGACGGCATAGACACATATTTGGTTATCCACTATTTCGGCTCCTATAGCAACGATTTCAGTGTCAAGCCCTTCGGGGGGAAAGTTGCGCGAGACAGCACGTGCGTTTTCAATGTGCCCCGCGACATCGAGCAGGCGACAGTAGCGCCTACTTTCACTGTCGAGAGCCACGGCCACGGCATAGGGGCGTGTGCCATAGCGGAGAAAAGCCACCGGCGACGACTTGTCGGCTTCGGCGTTGAACACCGAATATACTTCCGATGTGGCTTTCTCAAGATGGAGAGTGTATTCCCGAGCGGGGAAACCGGCGTTGTTAGTGAGGAGGTTGTAGCGGTTAGAGGGAGTGACTATGAGCGGCCGGCCGGCAGCGGTTTCGATGAGAGCGCCTGTCACGGGCGCAGCGTCGAGATATCCGTTTTTCAGTCGGAAACCGACGAGCTGCTCCACGTCGTCGATTGTCTCAACGGAATAGACATAGAGGTCGGAGGGTATTCCCGAAGCCGTGAACTGATGCCCGAACGAAGGCAACGCAAGGTCGGAGAGGGCGATTTTTGCAATCTCCTCAGGTTGGGCGGAGGAGCCGTCGTAACGAAACAGCCGCCAGTCGGTGTCGGGTGTGGCCGAAATAAGCAGAGAGCCATCGGCCGCGAAGGCAATGGCTCTGATGGCGTGAGAATCGGGAAGTCGCAGAGTGGCCGTGCGTTGTCCTGTGGCCACATCCACCGCCACCACTTGGCTTTCGGACGTGTCGGGGTTCAAGACCATCCACATCTTCCCCTTGCGAAAAAGCGCCCCTGAAAGGTCGGCGGCGCCGAGCGTCTTGTCGAGAACCGACGTGCCTTTCTTGACAAACTCGTAAAAGCCCTTGACTCGGTCGGAGGTGATGGGATAGTCAGTGGTGTTCGGCGGGAAAGTCACTTCGGGGTCGAGTTCGGGGAGCGAAGCAGGGTCGAGCGAATTGGTGGTGATGAAATCGCAACCGTAATTGCCGTAAGTGCGGTAGCCGTTGGCGGTGTCAACGGTCCACACCCCCACTTTCAGCCCCGCATCGTGGTATTGCTTCACCGTAGCCTTATCGAAGTAGCCGCCTTCGATGTCGGCATCGATGCTCCATTTAACGCACCAATCGAAATGGTTTGCCCAATATTGTCCTGTGAGGAACTGGAGGGTGATATCGGGATAGAGTGTGCGGATTTTTTCGAGGCATGGCTTCATCGATGTGAAGATGATGCAGTCGGCACGATGACCTTTGCTCTCGATGAGGCTGATTAGGGCGGGAATCCCCGACGTGTCGTTGGAGTTGATACCCGTGGCCCACTTCAATTCGATTAGGGGATGGACTCCGTAGTCGGTGCAGATATCGAGATACTCGGCGAGGGTGCAGATGGTGCCGGTGTAAGTCACTCCCGAACGCGTCTGAGTGTAGGTTTCGGCCTTGAGCTGGGCAAGCGTGGAAGATGCGATTGTCAGCGAGCCACCGAGACGGTTGGTGGTGTCGTCGTGCGAGATGACGTGCTGGCCGTCGGATGTCACTTTCACGTCACATTCGAGATATGTGTAACCTTTTTTCGCGCCGTTGATGAACGCCTCGGCGGTGTTCTCCACGCCCCATATACTGCCGCGATGACCGCAAAGTTTGGGCTGTGCTATGACTGGAACGCACATTATGGCTGCTGACGCTAAAGCTGCGATTTTCAAAATTATCCGTTTCATTAATGTGATGGTTATTAGAGTCGGGTGGTTAATCTGTTTCCGACCGCTAAGTTACGCATTTCTTTCAATAATTGCAAATGCGCCCATGTCAGATTTTTTTACTAACTTTGAAGGTCGAATACAAAAAAGGATTATTGAATATGGCATCATATATTCCCCGACTTTGGCAATTTCTCCGTGAAGTGGGCGCGAACAACAACCGTCCGTGGTTCATGGCACACAAAGAAGAATACGACGAACTGCGCCGACTATGGTTTGCCGACCTCGACCGCCTCGTGGCGGCAATGGCGGAATGGGAACCTGAACTTCGCGGACTGTCGGGACGGAGCGTTGCATACCGATTCTACCGCGACATCCGCTTCTCGCCCGACAAGTCGCCCTATAAAACATATTTCTCGGCATCGATCAGCCGCTACGGCCGCAAGGCCCACATGCCGGGCTACTACCTCCACATGGGGCCTCACGAGATGACCGGCCTTTATGGCGGAATGTGGATGCCCGACTCGCAAATGCTCCGAAAACTCCGCAATGCCATCGTTGACAACATCGAAGAATTTACCGGCATCATTTCCGAGCCCGAATTCCTCCGATTCTACCCCGAATGGTTCGGCGAGAGCCTGAAAACCGTGCCAAAAGGTTGGCCGAAGGACCACCCCAACGCCGACTTGCTCCGGCTGAAAGAATACGGCCGTTGGACTCCCCTCGACGAACATTTCTTCGCCTCCAACCCCGACTGGCCGCAAATTGTGGCCGACCGTTTCCGCCTGCTGAAGCCGCTCAACGATTTCCTATCGTATAGTCTCGAAGAGGAAATCTTTACATTATAATTCACAATTCATAATGCTTAATTAATGCACAATGCACAATGCATAATTAGAAATTAGAAATGAGGAATGAGGAATTTTTTAATGCATAATTCATAATTCATAATGCATATTTTTATCGAGGAATCGAACAAGCGAGCAGTCGAAAATTCTTTAAACTTTAAACTCTCTTCTTTAAATTCTATACTCTCCCCTTTCAACTCTAAACTATCCCTTTCAAACTCTATACTTTCCCCTTCAAACTCTAAACTCTCCCACTTTAAACTTTCTCCTTTAAACTTTAACCCATGCGTTATTTCGGTTTGATATTATTCGTAGTTGCCGCCATTCTCGGCACGACAGCAACGTTCGCCGACGAGGAGTCGCCATATATGCGTGAAGTAGATGAGGCCGACAAGGCTCTTAACAGCGAAAACTGGACCGCCGCCGAAGCCCATCTGCTTAATGCCCTCCGTGCCGAGCCGGCAAATCCTCTCAACACTATGCTTTTATCTAATTTGGGTGTGGTCAGGCACCGCATGGGCAACGACAGCCTCGCTCTCGAAGTGCTGAACATCGCGGCGGAAAAAGCGCCCAAATCGGTTAAGGTGCTGTCAAACCGCGCCATGGTGCTCTACTCGATGAAGCGCATCGACGAGGCTTACAATGATTACGAACGCATACTCGAAGTGGACTCCACCGACGTCGAAGCACTTGCCAAACATGGCACTCTCGCCATCGGACTTGGAAAACTGTCGGAAACACGCCACGATGCCGCTCTGCTCGGTCGCATCGCCCCCGACGACGAACGGACCTACAACCTACAGGCAGGTCTCGCCATAGCAGAGGACAATTTCAACAAAGCGACAGAAGTTTACGGCTCCCTTATCGAGAAATATCCTTCGGCATATTATTATTTGATGCGCTCCGCCTTTCATTTGTTCACAGGTCACCAAAACGAGGCTTTGGCTGATATCAACGAGGCTATACGTCTGTCGCCGAACGACGGCGAACTGTATAAGCAACGCGCAAATATTTATATCATTCGCGGGCGACTCAGCGACGCACAAGAGGATGCCCGCCGCGCTATCGACCTCGGCGTCAGCCCCGAGGAAATCAGAGCGATACTAAGGGGAGGAGGGAAATGAGGGATTTTTTAATGCATAATGCATAATGAGGAATGAGGAACCCACGAAGTGGCTCGGGGAGATGCCGAAGCGGGTGTTGCCTGAAAGGCAGTCCGCGGTGGCCAAGCCATCGG